>JALYUH010000162.1 GCA_030853985.1 Bacteroidota bacterium
ATTGCCCTCACCGCCGACGTGACGACCGTGGACGTGGAGAAATGCAAGGCCGTGGGCATGAACGACTACATCTCGAAGCCCATCGACGACAAGCTGCTCTACAGCAAAATCATCAAGTACCTGAAAAGCTCGAGCTACGAGAAGGAGGCCGTGGCCGAAGCGGCCGAAGTGGAGCCCACTGCGGTGCTCACCTGCGTCAACTTCGACTACCTGCGCCGCATCACGAAGAGCGACGCGCGCATGGCCGAGATGATTTACCTGTATTTGCAGGAGATTCCGCCGCTGGTGGTAACCATGAAAACGGCCATTGCCGAGAACGAGTGGGACGCCCTCAAGTCGGCCACGCACTCCATCATCCCCACATTTGCCACCATGGGCATCAACCCCAAGTTTGAGGACAACGCCAAGGCGCTACAGGCGCTGGCCGGCATCCTGCTGACCGCTGAAACCGGGGCCAAAGCCTCCGCCGAAAACCTGGCCGAGGTGCATCGCCTGTTTCTAAAAATTGAAGCCGTGTGTGAGCTGGCCGCCTCCGAGCTGGAGGAAAAGCTGCAACGGCTGTCGCAAACGCTGCAGCCAGCGCGGGCAAAGAGCTAGCCGAAACGCAGTAGGGTGCGGGGTCGTACCCGGCAGGGCTTGCCCCCGCCCGTCGTCCGTACAGTCGCAACGAGGCCGGGTACTGCCGGGCGGAGGTAAGCCCCACTGCTACGTTTCAGCGCCAGTTATTCGGCAGCCGGTTTTGCCAGCGCCTCGGTTACTCTACTGATATCGGTGCTCACTTTTTGCAGAAAGATGAGCTGTTCGAGCAGCGACTTATCGTCGGTGAGCAGGGGCACGTTGGGTTCGGCAGGGCCGAGCTCGGGCAGCGGCTCGGGGGCGGGCGCGATGCGGCCCAGGCTTTTGCCCAACGCGGCCACGGCGCTGGTGAGGGCGCGGCGGCTTTCGGGCGGGAAGGGCGGCACGGCGGGCGCGGCCTCGCGCAAGGTGCCGGTGAGGGCGGCGATATTGGACGAGAGAATATGGTTTAGCACCACAAATTCGTGGGTTTGCTCGGGGTGGTGCTGCTTGCTGCGGGGCTCGGTGAGCATGCGCTGGAAGGCGGCCGCGAGGTTGGCCCCACTCACGTACACATTTTTGCGCAGCAGGCGGTACTCGTGGGGCGGCAGGGGCCGGCCGGCGAGGCGGTCGGCCAGTTGGCGTAGGTAGGCGAGATTGGCGCGCAGGGCGGCGGCCATAAAATCGGTGAGCTTGTCGGACTCCCAGCTAGGAAACAGCAGCCAGCCGGCGCCGAAGGCAATACCGCAGCCCATTAGCGTGTCGAGGATGCGTTCCTGGGCCACGCCCAGAAAGCCCAGCCCCAGAAACCGGAACAGAATGAGCAAGTAGGCTGTGAGAAACACCACCGTAACCAGGTATTTGGTGCGCTGGAAGCTGTAGGCCACTACCATAAACACGACCAGAATGGCAAACCGCGCTTCCATCCAGGGCACGGCCCAGAGTACCGCTCCGCCCAGCGCGCCGCCCGTTAGCGTGCCCACAATGCGCTCGGTATTGCGCTGGCGCGTGAGGCTGAAACCGGGCTTAAGCATAATGGTCACGGTCATCAGAATCCAGTAGTTGTGCTGGCCGTGCCACAGGGTTTCGGCCACGCCGAAGGCTACCAAGCAGGCCACCGTCATGCGCACGGCGTGGCGAAACACGCCCGATTTCATGGTCAGATTCTGGGCGAAAGTGCGCCCCTCGATTTCCTGGTGGGCCACGAAGCGGCCGTGCTCGGCGGCGCGGCTGGCGGCGGGCGCGGCGGCGGTCAACACCTCATCGAAATAGCGGCGAATGTTGCCCACGCGCCGAATAATGTCGCGCAGGTTCACCAGAATTTTCTTGAGCACGCGGGTATTGCTGCCCAGCTCGGCATCGGCTTCCAGCGTGCTGATGCGGCTTTGCAGGCGCTCCCATTCGGCGGTGAGCTCGGGGCCGGTGCCGTGGTAGGCGTGGTTGGCCTGAATGGCCACGCCGAGGTGGTCGAGCTCGGTGGCCACGTGCCGGATGAGGCGGGCCACGTCGGCCAGCACGCCGGTGCGGGCAAATTCTTCGCGCACCGCCGAGTAATCGTAGTAGCCCACCGTAATGCGCTCGTATAAATCGACGGTTTCCACGAACGTGAGCACCAGGCGGCGGCCGGTGCTGGTGGTTTCGTTCACAATCTGGCGGGTGCGGAAGATGAGGTCGCGCACGGCTTCCTGCTTCTCATTCACCACCACCTGCTGGGCCACCAGCTGGCGGTAGTCGTCGTCGAGGTCGGTACGCGGCTCATAGAAGCGGGCTTTCAATTCCAGAAAGCGGGCCAGGGCGTGAATGCACTCGCCCAGCGCCTGCTGGGCCGGGCGGTAGGGCCGCACCTGGTAGGCCAGCAGCGCCAGTCCCGCGTACCAAAAGCCGCCTAGCAGCAGCAGGCCCGCGTGCAGCGGCACTTGCGCTAGCTCCGGCGGATGAGCCAGCACCAGCACCGCATTTAGCAGGCCGGCGGTGCCCACGGCCCCGGCGCGCGCCCCCCACACCAGCAGCATGGTGAGCCCGAAGCTAAGCACGGCAATTTCAAGCGCCAGCGTCCACACATTAAGCGCCGCCACCCCCGTAAGCAGGCTCGTGAGCGCCACCACGGCCAGCGCCGCCAGCAGGCCATTGCGGCGGTGGGCGGCCGGGCCGGGTGTGTCGGTCAGGCTTACGCACAACGCCCCGATGGCAATGGTGAACCCCTCGGCAAAGTGCCCCCACTGCCCCAGCAGCGCCGCCGGCAGCAGAATCGATACCGTGACGCGCACACCATCGGTAAAATTCTGACCGGAGAAAAAGTAGCGAAGCTGGCGCGAGTGCTGGTTCATGCGGCGAAGATGGGGAACGCCTTCGTTAACGCGCAAACGGGCCTGCGTGGCTGGGCCGGGCGGCTACAACGCCACTGGGCCGGTCGGCCGCTCCTCGTCAGTCGCCACCGAATCCTGGTCCTCATACACCGTATTTTCCAGGTCGTCGACGCAGGTTTCGAGCTGGGCCACTTCGTCTTCCTTGTCGGCCAACTGCTGCTGGAGGGCAGCTATTTCGCGGGCCTGCTGATGCTGGGTGGCTTCGAGCTGCGCGAGGCGCGCCTGCCCGGGCTGGCAGGCCGGCAGGACCGCCGTTAGCGCGGCGGCCAGCAAAGCTCGATGGGTCAGCCAAGTGAACGAGAGCGTTTTCATCGGCCCAAAACTACGCAGGACCGTACGGCGAATTCAGAAATTCATGCTTCGCGGCGCGCTGCTTGATGGGTCGGTTACTTCCCTTCCAGCCCGCTAGTACATCACGTCGTGCACGGCCTCAATCTTGGGCGGCAGTGCGGTTTCGTGCAGTAGCTCGCGAATATCGATTTCGATGTTGCGGCAAATGGACGTCATCGGCACGTCGTAAATGTCGTTTTCGAAAGGGTTCTCGCTGGTGTGGCCCACTATTTCAATCACGTTGAACACCCACGATACCAGTACCGAGAATGGCACCATCAGCCACACGTGGTACTGGCCCAGGGCGGCGCGGCTGTCGAATTCCTCAACCAGGCCCAGGGGCAGAATAGCGGCAAACACCCACACAAACACGAAGCTAAAAAACGCATACTGACGCGGAAACGGCGTGTTTTTGATGCGTTCGCAGCCGCCCTGCGCATTGAACAGGTCCTGAATGGCCTGCATCATCGACACCTGCCGAAACTCGGTGAGCAGACCGCGCTGCCCAAGCTCGGCCAACTCTATGCTTTGGCGGCGCAGCAGGTGGGTGGGCGGGTTGCTTAGCGACTTGGCCGCAGTGGCTTCGGCGGCCGGCAGAAAGGGCGCTACTTCGGTATCCCACAACTCGTCGGTTTGGCGGCGCAGGTGCAGGCGCAGGGCGTTGCACCAGGCCACCTGGCGGTAGAGCAGGCGGCGGTGAATTTCGGCCAGCTCGGCCGGCTCCGGCCCCACTGCCCCCGCGGGTAGCTGCACGAAATCAAACGCCCGAATGGCCCATACCCGGCTGGTATTCACGATGCTACCCCACAGCTGCCGGCCTTCCCAGAATCGGTCGTAAGAACCGTTGCTCTTAAAGCCGATGTAAAAGGCGACGGCCGTACCCAGCAGCGCCACGGGCTGCCACGGAATGTCGAGAATGTGCACGTTGAACGGCCCGTAGAGCAAGCAAATCAGCGTGTTATAAATCAGAAAAACGAGGAGACTGCGGCGCGTGAGGCTCCACACCACGCTCCAGCGCAGGTTTTTACGTACGTACATAGGCTCCTAAACCCATTGTGCGCCCCCCTGGTTGCGCCAAAGTAATTAAAACGACGTTAATTAACCCTGGCCCGATTTAGCTTTTCAGCGCGGCAATGCACTTGAGTTCGATGGCAATGGGCGTGGGCAGGCAATTGATTTCGAGGGTGGTACGGCAGGGCTGGGCCGTAGCGAAATACTCGGCGTAGAGGCGGTTGTAGGTCGGGAAGTCGTCTTTCATGTTGGTGAGGAACACGGTCACATCCACCAGGTCATCCCACTCCGCCCCGGCTTCTTCCAGAATGTAGCGCACGTTTTGAAATACGGCCCGGCACTGGCTTTCGAAGTCGTAGCGCAGCACGCCGCCATCGGCCCCGAGTTCCACGCCGGGAATGGCGGCCTGCCCCCGCTGGCGCGGCCCCACGCCCGATAGAAACAACAAATTACCCGCGCGGCGGGTGTACGGGTAGGCTCCCACGGGTTCGGGGGCGCGGCTTGCGGTGGTCATGGCGGCGAGGAAATATTGGCGAATAATGCAGTATTCGGCTTCAAATAACGTCATCCCGGCGAGAGGCTGGTTTACCGGGCCGGCGGGGTGTCGTTATTTGCACAACGGCGCGGCACCATTTTGGGTAGGCCGATTCCCGCCCAGCACGCTGGAACATCAGGCAGCTCGTAGTGAAGCCTGCCATTGCTGGCCTTCCGCAACCCATCCGTTTCTTTATCCTCCGCATGAAATTATCCGCTCTCCTGCTGCTTGGCAGCCTTAGCTTCTTCAGTTTCAGCTTTTCGGCCCACGCCCAGAAGCGCAAGATGCCGCCCAAGCCCTCGGCCACCGCAGTATATGATTCGGTGGGCCAGCCAGCCGTGCCGCTAGGTGGCACCGAGAAGTACGGCCGGTTTCTGGCCGACCACCAGCAATACCCCGCCGCCGCCATGCAGCGCGGCGCGCAGGGCACCGTGAAGGTGAGCTTCGTGGTGGAAAAAACCGGCACCGTGAACGAGGTGAAGGTGGAAACCCCGGTGGCGCCCGAGCTCGATGCCGAAGCCATTCGCCTCATCAAAAGCGGCCCGCACTGGACGCCCGCCAAAAACCACGGCCAAGTGGTGCGCCAGCGTGTGGTGGTGCCCGTGTCGTTTGTGATGTCGCCGGGCTCGACGGTGGTGATGCGCGCCGGCAAGGACCAGCCCATCACCACGTCGGCGGCCGACATTGCCGCTTCGGCCAACCCCAACCGCCCGACCGCGGTGGCCCCCGACCGCCCTACCCAGCCGGTGGGCGGCAATCAGGTTTTCTTCGATTGGCTTGAGAAAAACCAGAAATACCCCCTGCTGGCCCGCCAGCGCAAGATTCAGGGCAAGGTCATCATGGAGTTCGTGGTGCAGGCCGACGGCAGCCTCACCGATGCCCGCATTGTGAAGCGTCTGGGCTCGGGCCTCGACGAAGAGGCATTGCGCCTCATCAAAACGGCCCCGAAATGGGAGCCAGCCGTATTTCGGGGCAAGCCGATAAAGCAAAAGATGGTATTGCCGGTTCTATTTCAGCTGTAAGCCGAAATTCCCCTCTTTGGTAAGGAGGGAAGTTTTTTCTCCCCCTCCCCTGCCCCGCCCATGCTCTCCGCCTGTTCCATTGTTGCCCCCAAAAAATCTGCCGCTGTTCTGGTCCCGCCGGCCCAAATCTGGCCCCACCAGGTGCGCTACCGCGAGGGTGCGCAGGCCCTGGCGAACGATTTGTTCAATGCCCTCGACGACGAGCTGAAGCCGTTTGTGCTGCTGCTCGCCCTGCCCGTTGATGACTCCCTGCCCGCCCGCTGCCTCGAGCCCGAGCGCTGCGGCCTGCCCGCCGAAGCGTTTTCCGATGCCGTGGCCCGGGGCCGCGTGAAGCAGCTGACCACGCCCTGGCCCTTCCCCGACCGCACCGATGTCACGGCCGCCACCATCCAGCGCAAGCACCAGGGCCTTGGCATCCGCGATGCCGTGCAGGAAACCCTCACGGCCCTCGATGAGCAGCAGGGCAACTACCAGCACTTCGCCGGCTGGCCGGTCGAAATCGACGGCTATTTCGTAACCACTGTGTTGCGCCTGCTACGCAAGCCGCTGAAAGCGTACCCCTCGTTGCAGCCCGCCCGCTACTATACCGATGGCAAGCCGCTAGCCGCCTCGCTGCTGCTGGCGGCCATGTATCGTTTCAACGAAGAAGGCGTGAAGGCCCTGAGCGAGCCCGAGCCGGGAGCCAGCATTATCATGCGGCCCCGCGAGAGCGAGGAGCTGCTGCGCGCCGCCGGCAAAACCTTCCTCGACACGCCCGCCCAGGCCCTGGGCCTCGACCCGGCCATCACCCTGCTGTTTGCTACCTGCAACACCATCAGCAGCCTGCGCTACGAGGGCGCCGAGGGCGTGGGCAAGCTGCTGCTGGCCCGCCGTGGCCACCCCAACATCGAGGAGGTTTTTGCCCTCACCTGCCCCACCGAGCTCACCGACTACCGCGCCGTACGCAAGCTGCTGGAGATGGCCACGCCCGACGTGCACCTGCTCGCCGACGGCGAAAATGTGTATGCCCTGGGCCGCCAGGTGGGCCACTACGATGCCGTGCGCGAAGATTTATTCGTTATCAGCTTCGTAACGCACTACGCCTGGGAGCTGCAGCACGCCGGGCACATCCTCATGCGCTCGCATTACGGCCTGCCCGGACTGCCGCGCCCGCGCCTCAGCCGCACCACGTTTCGCAAGGCGCTCAAACGCACCTTCTCGCTCTCCGACGCGCCCAAAGTGGAGCGTCTCTGGGAGGTGGTGCTCGAAGCCAGCCGCCAAAAGCACGGCACCCTGCTGGTCATCACCACCGAGGCGCTGGCCGAAGCCGACCGCCTCAAGCTGCAATGCACGCTCATCGAGCCCGTGCCGCTCACCCCGCTCATCACCCGCCTCGTTACCAGCATCGACGGCGCGGTGTTGCTCGACCCCGAGGGCTTCTGCTATTCCATCGGCGTCATTCTCGATGGCCGCGCCTCGGGCCGGGGCGACGGTACCCGCGGCGCGCGCTACAACTCGGCGCTGCGCTACATCGAAAGCTCCGACTACCCCTGCCTGGCCGTGGTAGTGAGCGAAGACGGCATGGTGGACGTGCTGACCTCGGTGCAGGAGTAAACCGGGCATCGGGTGGGTGCCTGAGTTGCTTCCCATCAGGTTTTGCCGGTTTCCCATCCTAAAATTCGAGGCTTTTGAAACGGAGCTGCAACAGTAGCTACAGCGGCAGCAGTTGCGGCCAGTAGCGGGCGAAGTAGCCCGGGCACCCGTTGCAATGGCTCCCGAGCAGCTTTATCAGTGTCCCGCCTGCGGCGAAACCTGGGCCATATCGAGTCCTGATAATACCTGGCGCGGTTACTTCCTGCCGCTGGCCGCAGCCGATGACTACCAGAACCAACAACGGCAACGCGAGCGAAAACGTCCAATCGGCTGCTTTTTGCACCTGCTGGCGCTGGCCGGGCTCACCAGTTGGCGGCTGCTTGCATAGGGCATCAGCCGATTGCCCGGTGCGCCCGACGAATCCTAGGCAGTCCCAAAATTCCAGCTTAAATTCGGGTAATCAAACCCGCTCACTTCTCCGATGACTGCCGACGACCGCCTCGACCAACTCGAACCCCTCCTTTCCGAAGCCTTGACGGTACTGGACCGCCACACCTACCAGTTGAAGCAGCTTAGCGCATCGGTGGGTCAACTCACAAATGCCGTTGTTCAGCAAGGCGATAATATCAGTTTTTTGTTGCGGGAACAGGCTGCCATAAAAACCGACATGGCCGGCATGAAAACCGACATGGCCGGCGTGAGCGGTAAGTTAGACTTGCTGGTGCAACTCATTCAAAGTCAAGGCAAATAGCCCAATTTACCGTTTCGCCCGAAACGACCAGGTGAGCTTGAACACCGCTACTACGTCGCCGGCCTCATCCACGCCGGTGCTGGTGCATACCACGGTGCGGCCTTCGCCGGTGGTGCGGCTTTCGGCCACGGCTTGGGCAATGCGCGCGCCATCGGGGCAGGTGAAGGTGATGAGGCCCACGGCTTTCTTCGTGAAGTCGCCCTGAATGCCGGTTACCAGCATCGAAACCGGCCCACCAGTTTGCACCTGCATCATGGCCTGAATGCCGCTGGCCAACTCGGCCGCCATGGCCAGGCAGGCGAAATAGAGGCTGCGAAACGGGTTTTGCGTGAGGTACTTGTAACGAATGGTAACGGCCGCCAGCTCCGGCGTGAATTGGGTGAGGCGCAGGCCCGCCAGCCAGGCCATGGGTAGCTTTTGCAGCATAAAGAGCCGCAGCTTCATCGGGTTCAGCACCTGACGGCGAAAGGCGGCGGCTTGCGGGGTATCGGCGGCGGTGGTCGGGGTCATGGAACGAAGTTAGGGATTGTTCGGCTTGCCTAACTCTTTTTATCCAGCACCAGCACCACCTTGTTCCAGTTCGCGGCCGCGTTTACCACGGCGCGGAAGGCTTCGAAATCGGCTTTGGGCCAGCGCAGCTGGCAGTAGTTCTCGGCCACGGTGACGGTGATGGTCTGGCCGTTCTGCACGTAAGAAGAACGGAAGTCGAAATCGGGCTTGGCGGCGTCGGCCCCGGCTTTTACGTCCACGTTCAGGTCGTTGAGGTTGCGCACGGCGTAGCCCACCGGCACGTCGAAGCGGATGGTGCGCAGGTAGCGGTGGTTGTTGTCGTTTTCCACGTCGAATTGGCGCTCCTCCTTTTGGTAGAGCTCGGTTTGCGGCCCCAGCAGCGTGCCGATTTTGAACAGGTAGCGCGGCCCGGCCTTATCGAGCAGCGCGGCCGATTCCAGCTGGCCTTCCACGATGAACGGCTTGTCGAGCGGGCTGATGTCGCGCTCCACGTTGCGCACCTCCAGCTTCTGGAAGTTGCTGGCATCGGGCACCACGGACTTTTGCAGGCCCTGCAATATCTCCGTGCGCTTGGCTTCCGGAATCATCGTCCAGAAGGGCTGGATTTCGACCGCCGGGTAGCCGCCCAGCGTCTGACGCAGCTTGATGGTGCTGCTGCTCAAGTCGGGCGCGAAGGTCACGGTCGCGTCGATGTCCTGCGAGCTCTGGTCAGCTGCGAGGGCCGGAATGTCCTTTATCGTACCCACCGCCGACCCGGTAGTGCCCAATTTCACCCCTTTGATGAACAGGCCGGTGCCGCCCGTCCAGTCGGCCGGCAGCATGCCGTAGCGGTAGTCGGGGCGGCCCGGAGCCAGATACTCGCCGGTGGCTGGGAAGTAGAAGGCGAAGTGGTCGAGGTAATTCCAGGTATCGAAAGTGCCATCGAAGGGCACGGCCTCGCGGCTGCTTGTCACCACCACTTCAAACTCGATGCCCATCGCCCGGTAAATAATGGCCATCAGGTGGCTGAAACCGGCTTGGGGCGCGTTGTGAGTCGCTACTACCTGTTCGAGGTTGCCACTGGCTCCTTCTTCGAGGTTAAAATTCAGTTTCACGTAGTTTTCCACGGCCCGAATGCGGTCGGGCAGCGGCAGCACGCGCACGGGCACGGTCGTTAGCTTGCTCGCGGCCAGCACCTTGGTCACGGCCTTGGCTTCGTCCTTGGTCAGGTTGTGTACGCTGCGGTACACGTACTGGCTGGCATCGGCCCAGGTAAACTGGCGAATCTGGCCTTTGCTGGCCAGGTAGGCCAGCTTGTACTCGGCGCGCATGCGTTGGGCTTGCACGTTGGCGAAAGCCTCGTTGCGCAGGCCGGGCACGTTGTCGAGGTGTAGGCGCAGGGCGCGGCGCTCGGCCATGGTGGTGTCGGGCAGCATGGCCGGGCCGTGGTACACGCGGGCCTCAAACGTGAGGCTCTTGGGCGAAATCAACTCGAACGTGACGTCGTGGGCCAGCGTTTCGCTTTGCAAAATTTCGCTGCCGAAGTGGTTCACGCGGCGCTCGCGGGTGTAGAAATACTCGATTTCGGAGCCCTTCTCCACGCCATCCACGGCAAAAACGCGGAAGCCCCGGCCGCCTGCCTGGTCCTTCAGCTCCTTCATGTCGGCGGCCTTCACCTCGCGCACCTCGCCGCGCGGGCTGATGGTGCGCGCCTTGATATCGACGGCCGCGCCCGAAGCCAGTACCGGCACGATAATCTTGTTGTAGCTCTCGATGCCGTCGGACGAGTTAACGCGCACAATGCGGTGCTCGGTGGCGAACAGGCGCACGTCCTTGCTGGCCTTGTCGTAGTAATACTCCAGGCTGGTGAAATCGCGGAGCAGCACGGCCGGCAGCTCCGCCTCGGCCGCCGATACGGGCAGGCGCTGGTGGCGCTTGGCGTCCCAGCTGTAGCCGGCGTGGATGAGGTCGGGCGGCAGGGTTTGGGCCGCGAGGGTGGCCGAGGTGAACAGGAAAAAGGTGAGGAAAGGAAGACGCATTGAGATGGGTTCGGGGTAGTTGGCAGTTGGTTTTATGAGAAGCGGGGTTGCCTCACGCCGAAATCTCACCCCCCGCCCCTTTCCTCGGGGAGAGGGAAGCCACGGCAACACGACCGTTTACTATTGTCTGCAATCGTCAGGCTCCCCTCTCCCCAAGGAGAGGGACTGGGGGTGATGTTTCGGCGTGAGGTTAGTTAACTCTTTTTCTTCTTCAAAATCACTACCTCGCGGTAGGCGCTGCCGAGCTTATTCACCACCGAGTTCCAGCCGCCAAACTGCTTGGGCTGGAGGAGCAGGTAGTTCACGTACACCTCGCGGTCCTGGATGACTTTGTTGCCCTGGCGCTCGTAGCTCACCTTGAAGCCGAGGGCGTCGCCCTGGGCCTGCACGGTGGGCGGCAGGTAGCTCACCTCGTAGCCGGCGGGTACTACCAACTCGGTGCGGGTGTGGTCGGTGTGGGCAAACTCGTTGTAACGGGGCAGCTTGCGCGTGGTCGAATCGATGCGGTCGGTGGCGTAGGGCCGCTCCAGACTCAGGTTGATGTACACCTCCTCATCCACCTGCTGCACGTAGTCCTGCAGGCGGTAGTCGTAGCTGATGCGCAGGGGCTGGTCGCGGGTGTCGAGGTTGGCGATGCTGTATTTGTCGACGAAGAACTTGTTGTTGCCGCGCTCCAGCAGGGCCTTGATGTAACGGGGCTCGTCGGTGCGGTCCAGGCCATCAAGGCCGTAGCTCTGGTTCACTTTAGAGTAGCCCGCGATGCTTAGCTTGCCCGAGCCGCGCAGCATGGTGCCGTCCAGGGTCAGCACCGAGGCATCATCGACCCCGCTACGGCCCTTGTCCATGGCCGGAATATCCACCACGCGGCTGTTTATGGGGTCGAGGCCGAGCAAGCCTTCCTTGCCCTGAATCATGGCCGAGGGCATGCCGTAGGGCGTGTGCTTGCTAGTGGCATCGAGGAACACGTACTTACCCGGCGTGGGCTCGTAGGTGGCAATCATGTGGTTGTCGACGCCGGGCGTGGCCAGCTCGCCGTACTTGTAAGGTAGGTCGCGGGTGCCCACCCAGGTCAGGTAGGCGGTTTTCACGCCGGCTAGGTGCAGCATCTCGTTGGTGAGGTTGGCCATGTCCTTGCAGTCGCCGTAGCGGCGCGCGTACACCAGCCCGGCATCGTGCGGAATGAAGCCACGCAAGCCCTGCTCGAAGGCGATGTACTTCACGTTGTCCTGCACCCAATAGTACACGCGGCGCACTTTTTCCTCCTCGGTCGCGGCCCCGGCCACCAGCGAATCGACGCGGTGCTGCAAGCCCGGGCTGGGCTGCCGGTCGATGCGCTTCACGAAGTCGGCATACATGGTATACAGCTCCGGCACACCCGACAACAGCTTGCGGGCCTGGCCATTCACGGGCGCTTCCTGCACGAAAAACACGATGTGCGGCAGGTAGTAGCTCGACTCAGGGCCGTCCTCCTCGCGGGGCGGGCTGGGCAGGTTGTCGGCCGTCCAGCGGTACACTACCTGGCTGCCCTTTTCCTCGCGGGTGTACTTGATGGGCGTGTTCTCGGCGTGGAAGGTCTTGTAGCCAATCACCACGCCTTTCGGGGCCGTGATGGTGAGCTCTGCATGGCGCACGGGCACGTAGGAACCCACGAAAAACGGCATCACGAACCGGGCATCCACGTGGCGCACGGTGTAGTCGGTTTCGGTGCGCGCCCCCGGCGACACCGCCGGAAACGTGAACGAAACGGAGCGGGTATCATCAAAAAACACCCCCGACTGAATTTCAAACTTATCCTTGAAATCCATCACCTTCACCGTCTTGAACTTCTTGCCATTAGGCACCAATGTGCGGGCTTCCAGCTTTTGCAAGCGGTTGAAGTGCGAGCTGAACACCCGGTCGTTGGCATACATGGCCGACTGCTCGGCCAGATGCAGCATGTCGGCGTGGTGCCGGTCGGTCACCTGCACCGAGTCGTTACGGATTTCGACGGTCAAGTCCTGGCGCATTTCCAGGTACACGGCTTTTTCGCCGGGGTATTGCTGGCGCATCTGCGTCAGGAGCTGGCTGGCGGGGGCCTGGGCACGGGCAGCAAGCGGCCCCAGCAGCAAAGCGGGAAATAACAGTAGGATTTTGCTCATGAAATAATGAACGAGTATAGCGTAATCGACTTCAAGTTAGGGGGTAGCCGGGGCATTTGATGCCGGCGGCGAAGGCTGGCAAAGCGGCATTAACCGAATGGGATAGAGACGCAATATTTTGCGTCTTGTCGTTGAACGACCGGCAGTGTGCCGCGGTATGCGGGCTAAACGACATCAGCAACGATGAGAAGCAGGATATTGCATCTCTAATCCGTTCGACGCCCGCTACTTAGTGTACACCATCCGGTTCCAGTACAGGTCGGTGTGGGTGGGCCGGCCCGCGGCATCGTAGCTGGTGGCGGGGATGTTCAGCTCGCCGCAGCGGTATGATTGTTCGCGTTCCAGAGTGCCGTCGGGGCGGTAGTAGCGGCAGCGGCCGTGGCGCTGGCCGTGCTGGTAGTTTTCGCGGGCCATGGTTTTGCCGTCGGCACAAAAGCTTTCCGAAAAGCCATTGCGCACGGTTTTCAGGTAATCGGTGCGCCGGAATACCGCGCCCGAGGCGTAGTAATGCGTAACCGAGCCAGCCAGCCAGCAGCAACAGCAGCGCCAGCGCGGCCCCGCGAATCGCAATCGACATAAACGAAGAAACAGGAGGTAGAGTGGGCAGTTTTCCGGCTTCAGGCCGGCAGAATGGCACCCACGTTACCACAATAATAAGCAGCTAGAATGATTGATTTCATCCGTCGCTCATCTTTTCCCGGCCAGGAGCTGTTTTTTCCGTTTCGGTGCGGCGGGCGGGGCGGAAATCGGCCTCACTACCGGCTGCACCACCAGCTCCCAGTAGCCAAATGTGGCATCGGTTTCGCGCCGAAATTCCAGTTGCGGCAGCTCGCCGAGCACGATTTCGGTGGTAGTGTACACCCGGCAGCCGTCGAGCAAATGCCCGCCAATGGTGCGCCCGGCACTATCCGAAACGGCCAGGTGCACGTGCGAGCCGTTGGTGGCGAGCGAGCCCACCAGCGACACAATCTCGAAATGCCCTTTGTAGGCCGTCGGACCTTCCTGGTTGGCCAGCCGCAGTGTGGCCACCATGAGGCTGCCCACGCAGGTGAACATGGTGCCGGTCGCAAGGTGGTTTTGCTGCGTGAAGGCGATAAACTACTGGCGCAAATCATCGCCGGGTTTTAGGCGCAGGACGTAGGTTCTGAGGGCGAAATGCTGGGCAGCGGGCACGGCAGGCTATGGTTGGGCAGGAGCGGGCGCGGCCAGTAAAATCAGGAACAGGAATCGAAACACCCTGTAAGGTATGTCGTGTGGACACTGCGAGTCCGCGCAAAAACGAACACATCCGCACGCGCGGACTCGCAGCATCCACACTCCATTACTTGCTGAATCGCACCGTGCCGTAGCGCACCTTAATGTTGACGTTGCCCGCCCGCTGGGCCGGCAGCACCGCCCCGAACACGCCCAACACGTCGCTGGTCTGGGGGCCGTTTTCCTGCGACAGGATGCGCACCATGTTCTTATCGACCAGCAGCTGGCCCTGCTCGGTGCTCACGTCGAAGCGGAAGGCGGGGGCTTCGGCAAAGCCCAGCCGGATGGTACTGAAGCCGCCGTCGAGGTTGATTTGGCGGAAGTTAGCCCCCATGTCGCGCACCACGAAATCGGGGCAGTAGCGCACGGCCATGTCCAGGCCCTCGCTCAGCTTATCGATGGTGAAGCGCGAGTAGCCCGACGAGCCGCGCAGGTTGCGCACGCTGCCCAGGGCCACGTCACCGTACTTGCTGTGCACCGTCAGGTCCTGCACCGTGCCGATGTCCACGTCGGAATAGTTGTTGCGCAGGTCCACCGTGGTGCCCTCATCGAGGCGCAGCTGGGCGTAGCTGGCGTCGATACTGGCGAGTCCGGCGAAGGCAATCCGGCAGTCGCCGTTGCCAATGCGGATGAGGTTGCGCGGGCCTTCGAGGCGGGCGGTGCGCAGGGTGCCGTACTCCACGGCCAGTTCGGTGCTGCCGCGCAGGTCGTTGTTCAGCGTCACGTCGCCGAAGCTGTCGTACACGCGCAGGGCGGTGGTGCGGGGCAGCCACACGGTGTAGTTCACCTGGTAGCGGCAGCCGCCGGTCCGGCCGCGCAGGGCGGGGCCAAACTGCGTGCTCACGGCCACGCCGCCGGTGCGGGCGTCGTAGTCGAGCCACTGCACGCCCAGCGCTTCCAGCACCTGCTTCGCGCCGGCGTCGGTTTCGGCGCGGGCCACCAGCTCGGCTTCCACTTTGATTTCGGCCTTGCTCCAGGTGTTCACCTGCACCCGGCCGTAGCGGGTGTCGAGCGAAAAAGCCCGCCCCTGCTTCGGCACTGCAAACGTGCGGCTGAGGCGGCGGCGCTGCTCCACTTGCAGCTGCGCGGCCGTTTCGGGGCCGTCGGGCTGGTCGGCGGCGGGGTTCTGCGGTCCCTGCTGCTGCCCGGCCGGCTGCTGAACGTCGGACTCGGGGTTGCCAAATAAGGCTTCGGCGGCGCGCTTCGCCTCCGGCGACAGCAGGTGCACGGCCACGCCCGGGCCTACCACCACCCACTGGCCTACCGGCGCGGTATCAGCCAGCGCCTGGGCCTGGGCCTGGGCGGCGGGCGGGGCCAGGAAGCCGGCCAGCAAACCGACCAGGCTCAACCCACGCGCGCCCCAAAAAACCGCTGGCTTCCTCATTCGGAACGGCGGCTATCGGCCAGTACGTAGGCCCCGGTGCTGGGGCTGGCTTCGGCGGGCGTGTTGCCCAGGTTCAGCTGGCGGTCCAGAATGTCGAGGCGCACCTGTAGGTTGCGGTTCATGGCCGTGAGCACGGCATCGGGCTGCGGGTGTTGCAGCAGCTGCGTTTTCAGCAAGCGGTAGCTCGAATCGAGCGAAGCCAACTCGTGCTGCCAGTCGGCGTTCATAGCCACCATGCCGGGGCCGCTGAGCTGGCTCAGTTCCGTTTGGCGGCGGGCCAGCTGGTTGGTGTAATAGGCTTCCATGCCGCGCACGGCGCGCACCAGCTGGCTATCGGGGCCAGCCGTGTGCTCGGCCGCCGCGAGGGAAGTCGGGTTGCTGCCCTGGTACAGGGCCGCGTCGGACTCATGGTCGATGCTGCCAAGTTTAGCCACCGGAGCAGCCACTGCAACCAATTCAGCGCCACCCGAGCGCAATTTCCAGGCTTCACTGGCCCCGGCCGCAAACACCAGCAGCGCCAGCGCCGCCGCCACGCCGTAGCGCTGAAACCAGCTGGCACGGCCGGTAGGGGCAGCGGCAACCGTAGTGGTCGGTGCAAGCCATTCTGCGGCAGCCACTGGCGCAGCTACCGTAGCCTCGCCGGGCTCGTTGCTCAGGCGCATAGTGGGCGCGGCGGTGTTCAGCTGCTGCTCCAGGGCGGCCCACAGGTTGGGGCGCGGCTCGTGGGTGTCGAAATCGGCGCGGTGCCGCTCGACAAAGGTTTCGAGGGAATTATTTTTTAGGGTATCCATTGGATGAGTAGCAGACGCACGATTCGTCCAGGTTCAGGGCGGGCCGCGGGGCTATACGAAAACCGCGGGCGGGCGAAAACGGATGAAGGGTAGTGAAACGATTACGTAATGATTGATAAGGGATAATAGTTAGCTCAGGCCACGCTGGGCGGCCAGCTCGCGCAGTCGCACCCGGGCCCGGCTGTACTGCGACTTGGAAGTAGATTCGGAGATGCCCATGATGCCGGCGATTTCGAGGTGGTCGTAGCCTTCTAATAAGTACAGGCTGAGCACCACGCGGTAGCCGTCGGGCAGCTCCTGAATGCAGCGGCGGAGCACGTCGGCGCGGTAGTGGGTGTCGGCTTCGTCTTCGGGCGAATGGGCGGCGGCTTCGGCGGGCTCGTCGTGGTGCTGCTCGCCCAGCGGCACCAGCGCCAGCCGCCGCTGCCGCAGGCAGTTGATGCTTTTGTTCACCACAATCCGCTTCAGCCAGGCCCCGAACGAGGAGTCGCCTTTGTAGCTGTTCAGCTCGCGAAAAGCGCTCAGGAATGACTCCTGGAGCACATCTTCGGCCTCGGCGTAGTCGCCGGTGATGCGCAGGGCGGCGTTGAACATGGCCTTGGCGTAGCGCCGGTAAATTTCGGCCTGGGCCTGACGGTCGTTGAGGCGGCAGCGCTCCACCAGCGGGGCATTGATGTCGACGTAGGCGGAAAGGGACAGGGCTTCCATGCAGAGAACAGCGAGGTCGTAGAAGTGCTTGAGCAACCCATAGACCACGCGGCGAGTTCAGGGGTTGCACGGCAAATTACGCGGCCGGCCGGCCACTTGCAACCCCGCAGCAGCCAGGCCCCGGGCCCGGCTGTTTTGCACGCCCGCGTCCAGTATCTTGCTCCGCTAGGGACTCCCCTGCCAATTCTCTTCCTCGCCGCCCTGCTGGGGTGCAGCAAGTCTGACTCCAACCCTATTATGGATTTTGGCGAGGGCGAGGGCATTACCTACCGCAATAGCAGTAACATTCCCGTCGGCCCCAACGACCCCACCGACTGGACCTCCGATGACGAATGGAATAAGCGGGAACGCACTCTCTTTCCCAGCCTCAGCTTTGACCTCAACGGTACCCAACGGCCCGCCCTCATAGCCTATGCATCCGCCTACCCCAACCCCGCTCCAACTGGCATAGCCGCGTGGGCGCTACAAGTGCAACATGGGGCTGGAGTTGGCATCGACCCCTTCACTGTCCAGGCAGTTGTCGTCAATCGTAATTATCGAGTCTTGAGACAGCTTGGGCCTCTGGCTTTTGGTGCTGGAGTAATATTTCGGCTCGATTACCCGGCAATTGGTCTGTCTTCCAATGAACTATACCGCATCCATTACGTGGTTTACGATACCAACGGACTGGTATATAAAGGCCACGGTGATGTACGCTACACGCTACAATAAACTGCCGCCTCCTAAAAATAAAGAGGCCCCGCCGAATCTATCGGCAGGGCCTCTTTGCGTTTCCGGCACACGCTAAAGCATGGGTTACAACCCTACACGTCGAATTTGATACCCTGCGCCAGCGGCAATTCAGTCGAGTAGTTAATCGTGTTGGTCTGGCGGCGCATGTACACTTTCCAAGCGTCGGAGCCCGATTCGCGGCCGCCACCGGTTTCCTTTTCGCCGCCGAACGCGCCACCGATTTCGGCCCCACTCGTGCCGATGTTCACGTTGGCAATGCCGCAGTCCGAGCCGCTGGCCGAGAGGAAAGCCTCGGCCTCGCGCATGTTCAGCGTGAAGATGCTGCTCGACAAGCCCTGGCGCACGTCGTTTTGCAACTCGATGGCCTTCTCCACGTCGCCGCTGTATTTGATGAGGTAAAGGATGGGCGCAAAGGTTTCCTCCTGCACCGTGTGGTAGTGGTTTTCCACTTCCACCAGGGCCGGGGTCACGTAATGGCCGCCGTTCAACTCGGGGCGGGCCAGCACCTCGCCGCCGCTCAGCAGCTTGCCGCCTTCGGCCTGCACGGCCACCAGCGCGCTTTCGAACATCTTGACCGCATCGGCATCAATCAGCGGGCCTACCAGCGTACCCGTTTGCAGCGGGTGGCCGATGGGCAGCTTGGGATAAATACTGAGCAGACGGTTTTTAACTTCTTCAAAAACGCTGTCTTCAATAATGACGCGGCGCGTGCTGGTGCAGCGCTGCCCGGCCGTGCCCACCGCCCCGAACACAATGGCCGGAATAGCAATTTTGAG
>JALYUH010000166.1 GCA_030853985.1 Bacteroidota bacterium
AGTTCGACTTCTGCGTTTCGGGCACCGGGTAGTAGTTCACGTCAATCACCTTGTTCAGGTTCAGCGTGGCCTGGTAGGTCACCTCGTACAGCTTGTCGTGGTCGAAGGTGGTGTTGCCCTTGGCATCGGTCACGAGGTAGCGGGGCAGCGCCAGCGAGGCCAGGTTGCACACCGCAATTTCGTCCTTGTCGGTGTACTCGATGATTTCCGTGTTCTTGGTTATCAGGCCGTTCACCGTCCACGAATGCTCCGGGCTGTCCACGATGAGGCAGTAAGCATCTTCGCGGGGCAGCACCTCCAGCCGCTCGAAGGTGGCGTGCAGCTTCTGCTGGTAGCCGGCTTTTTGCAGGTTTTGCAGGTAGGCAGCGTTGCCGCGATACTCGCCCAGGCGGGTGGCCCGCTCGGCAATCTGGCAGGCCCGCACCGAAGTCAGCAGCAGGCGGTACAGCGGCTGGCTGGTGTATTCGGCCTGTCCGCCCTGCCCGTTGGGCATGAGGTGGGTTTCCTCATCGCGCATTTTGGTGAGCGAGGATTTCACGCCGAAGTTGGCCCACAGAATCTGCACGTCGGCCAGCAATGCTTTGCGGGTCGAAGCCAGCGAGCAGGTTGTGATTTCGCCGGCCTGCACCGTGCCATCGGCCAGGTACAGCCCTTCTAGGTAGCGCGACACGGTTTGCTTGTTGCCCTTCCACACCAATTCCGGCACCGTCAGCTTGCGCTCGCGGGTGAAGCCCAGCCGCTCAAAAATGCGGAACAAAATGCTGGACGACATCCGGTATTTCGTGCTCTTATCAGCCGTTTTACACAGCTTGAACATTGGCCGCTGCGCCGGCACATAAGTAGCCGCGTGCTCGTTGCCAGTCAGGTGCGCGTAGTCGAATTCGTTCTCGTACTTCTCCACCACTCGATGCACGGCGGCTTCAATCTCGGCCCGCTGCGCCAGTGCATTGTTCCAGATGTCGATAAAGACGTTCTGCTTGCCAAACGTGCCATCGCCGGCCACCAGGCCCGCCAGGAAAGCTTCGTCGGCCATGTCGCCGTCGCCCCACAAGCCTTCAATCTGTTGGGTCGAAATTTTATCGCCGGCCACCAGTTCCTGCGCCTCTTTCCAGCCGGTGTTTTCCACCCATACCTTGTGGTCGGGGGTCACTTTGTGAGTGTAGCCCTCGCGGGTAATGATGTTCACCATCTCGGCGTTGGGCCGGGGCAAATACATTTCCGAAGCCGTTTCGATGCGCTCCCGGCCCACCACCAGGTTTTCGGTACCGTCGGCATACAACTCGCCGATGGTCAGCAGGCCCTTCGCGGTTGGTACGCGTTGGTCGGCCGCGATGCAGCACAGATTCGAGCTCTTAATCGTGCCCAGGTTTTGCTGGTTCGATTTGCCGTTAGCCGCGTCCTTAAACAGCATGTAGGGCGTGCCCGTCTCCGTCTGGCTTTCCAGGATGGCAAACCACAGCTCCTGCGCCTTGATGGTGCGGCGGCCGCGGCCCTCCTTCTCGTATTTCAGGTACAGCTTCTCAAATTCCGGACCCCAGGAGTTTTCCATTCCGGGGCATTCGTGCGGGCACATCAGCGTCCAGTCGCCATTTTCCTCCACCCGCTTCATGAACAAATCAGGCGTCCAGAGGGCGTAAAACAGGTCGCGGGCGCGCATCTCCTCCTTGCCGTGGTTCTTTTTCAGGTCCAGGAACTCGAACACGTCGGCGTGCCAGGGCTCCAGGTAAATGGCGAACGCGCCCTTGCGCTTCCCGCCGCCCTGGTCCACGTAGCGGGCCGTGTCGTTGAACACCTTCAGCATGGGCACCAGCCCGTTCGAGTTGCCATTCGTGCCCTTAATGTAGGAGCCCGTGGCCCGCACATTGCTCACCGAAAGCCCAATACCGCCGGCCGACTGCGAAATCAGCGCGCAGTTTTTCAAGGTGTCATAAATGCCATCAATCGAGTCGTCCTTCATCGTGAGCAGGAAGCAGCTCGACATCTGCGGCTTCGGCGTGCCGGCGTTGAATAGCGTGGGCGTGGCGTGCGTGAACCACCGTTCGCTCAGCAGGTTATACGTCTTGATAACCGAGTCAATGTCCTCCTTGTGGATGCCCACCGACACGCGCATCAGCATGTGCTGCGGCCGCTCCACCACCTTGCCCTCCAGGCGCAGCAAGTACGAGCGCTCCAGCGTCTTAAAGCCAAAGAAGTCGTAGTTGTAGTCTCGGTCATAAATGATGGCCGAATCCAGGGTGTGGGCATTCTTATGAATCACCTCCCACACATCGGTAGCGAGCAGCGAGGCATTATCCCCATTCTTCGGGTCCTCATAAGTGTAAAGCCGCTTCATCGTAGACGAGAAGGACTTGCTGGTCACCTTGTGCAGGTTGCTCACCGCGATGCGGGCCGCCAGAATGGCGTAGTCCGGGTGCTTGGTGGTGAGTGAGGCGGCCGTCTCGGCGGCCAGGTTATCCAGCTCCACGGTGGTCACGCCGTCGTAGATGCCATCAATCACCTTCATCGCCACCGCAATGGGGGACACGAAATCCATGTTCAGCCCATAGCAGAGCTTCTCAATGCGGGCGGTTACCTTGTCGAACTTGACGGATTCGCGGCGGCCGTCGCGTTTAATTACTAGCATACCAGTGGTGTTTTGGTGTGGGTTTTTGCTTATAGAAAGTAGCCGGCGCGGCACCAGGCCGGCGGCAAGTCATTCATTCAGTTGTGAAAGGGTAGATGGGCCAGCGGTTCCAGATAGCGCTGGCGTAGTGTTCAATTCCGGAAATTACCGCCTGAGTTTTCGCAGGGCAAGGAAAAAATAGAGAAGTTTTCCACAGACCGCCAACGCAAGCCGCCCGGCCACTTTTTCAAGCAACCGGGCGGCAAAGCAGGCAATAGTAACCCCGCTAGCTATTCGGGTTTAGCGGCTGGCTGTCCCTACCGGGTTGGCCGCCCCGGGCTGGCAGGTGAGGATGATGCCCACGTCGATGCTTTTGGCGATGTTGTTGCGCACCAGCGCCGGAATTTTAATCCGGTAGTCGGCCGGGGCCACGCTGAACCGGGATGTTACTACCAGCTCATTGCCGCGCAGCTGCATCGTGCGCGGCACCCGCACCTTGCGCTTCACGTTGTGAATGGTGAGGAAGCCCTGCACGTACACTGGCTGCGGCCCTTCGGCGCGCAGCTGCCCCTCGGTGGGCAGCAGCACGAGCTTGCCGGTGAAGCGGGCCCGTGGGTACCGCTCGCTCTCGGCGTAGTTCTCGTTGAAGTGCTCCTGCATCAGCGAGTTCTTAAAATGGAAGTCCCGCATAAGCATCGAAAACGCCAGCTGCCCACTGGTCAAATCAAAGATGGCCGCCACCCGGGAGTTCAGCGCCTCAATATCCTCTAGCGGGGCCGACGAAAAGAACGTGGCCTGGCCGCTGGCCGTGGCGTAGCGCTGGAGTATGGCGGGCGCGGGCACCGACGTGGCGGGGCTTGCGGGCGTTTGCGCGTAGGCGGCCGGCATAGCCAGGCCCACCAAAAAGAGTAAGACGTATTTCATCAGACAGCACATAGATGGAAGGCAGCATAGCGCCGGGCCATTGGCCGGCGTTGTAAGTCACTCGCAGCTCACCCTTTAATAGTTGCCTGTCCCACTGTTGCACCGAGCTGAATACAGCTTATTTCCGGCGTCGAAACCACCACACCCCGGCCACAAACAGCAGCGCCGCACCCGCCGCGGCCAGCGCCCCAATGGTCACGGGCGGTCCCAGCGCTTTACAGGAGCAGGACGTGAACACTGGCTGCCCATTCACTCGCAGCCGGCGGCGGCAAAAGGCGCAGGGCGTGAGGTTAGGGTCAAGCTCGCCCGGCAGGGGCCACTGGTTGTTGTGGGTTTCGATGGAAAGTTTCATGGTGCTCAATACCTTTGTCGACGAATAGTAAACCACAAAAAAGCTCCAATTCCTGAATGGAACTGGAGCTTTTTGTTGAAAAAACGGCCGCTGCCTTATTTCCACAAATAGGCAAAATAGCTGGCGAGCTGCCTCACGGTTTGCGCATCAAGAAAAGGATACCGGTGTTTCACGGCGGCTCTCACCGTTTCCAGTAGAGCCTCATCCAGCTTCATGGTGGTCCAGTCAACGGGATAGTTCACCGCAAACTCGTAGATTTCGGTGGCCAGTGTAAGCGTATCCGCACCGTATTTGCTGTTGATAATCGCGTCTTTACGCTCCTTGGTTCCGCCCAGACTCACCAGCTCAGCAATTGCTTCGTCGATAGCAAGCAGATGGTGGCTCATGAGCAGCGCAAGCAAAAATGACTAGCCAGCCGCTTAGAAATCCTCGTCCAGCGAGAACACGTTGTCATTACGCTCGCTCATCACGCCGGCCTTCTGGTACTCGGCCACGCGCTTCTCGAAGAAGTTCGTCTTGCCCTGCACCGAAATCATTTCCATGAAGTCGAAGGGGTTGGTGGCATTGTAAATCTTGGCGCAGCCGAGCGACACCAGCAGACGGTCGGCCACAAACTCGATGTACTGGGCCATGGTCTTGGCATTCATGCCGATGAGGCTCACCGGCAGCGCGTCGGTCACGAATTCCTGCTCGATGCGTACCGCGTCGGCAATAATGCCCTGCACGCGCTCCTCACTCAGCTTGTTTTGCAGGTAGCTATACAGCAGGCAGGCGAAGTCACAGTGCAGGCCTTCATCTCTGGAAATCAATTCATTGGAGAACGTGAGGCCGGGCATCAGGCCGCGCTTTTTCAGCCAGAAAATGGAGCAGAACGAGCCCGAGAAGAAGATGCCTTCCACCGCCGCGAAGGCGATGAGGCGCTCGGCGAAGTTTTCCGAGTTAATCCATTTCAGCGCCCACTCGCCTTTTTTCTGCACGGCGGGCACCGTTTCGAGCGCGTTGAAGAGGTAATCCTTCTCCTTGGGGTCTTTGATGTACGTGTCAATCAGCAGCGAATAGGTCTCGCTGTGAATGTTTTCCATCATAATCTGGAAGCCGTAGAAGCAGCGCGCCTCGGGCATCTGCACTTCCTGCATGAAGTTTACGGCCAGGTTCTCGTTCACGATGCCATCGGAGGCCGCGAAAAAGGCCAGCACGTGCTTGATGAAGTGCCGCTCGTTGTCGTTCAGGCTGTTCCAGTCCTTCTGGTCCTGGCTCAGGTCAATTTCCT
>JALYUH010000177.1 GCA_030853985.1 Bacteroidota bacterium
TTGCGGGGGCGCGTGCCCGGCCCCGCTAAGCTGGGCCATGGCCCGGTTGCTGAATACGAACCGGCCCCCGGCATCGCGCACGTAAATGGCGCTGGGGTTGGTATCGAGCACTTGCTGCATGAATTCCTGCTGCTCGCGCTGGGCGGCTTCGCTGCGCTGGCTGCGGGCTTCAGCTTCCACGCGGGCCGTCACATCGAGGCCATAGCCGAGCATGAACGGCTCGCCGGCCCCCACCTGGGCCAGCAGCTTGAAGTGGCGCTGGTGGTAGCGCGCGCCCTCGGGGAAGGGCGTGCAGTCGTCCCACACCACGGGCTCGGCGCTGCGCAGGGCCTGCTCGAACATGCGCGAGCGGCGCTCGGCCAAGTCCAGCGGGAAGCCGTAGCGCGCGCAGAACTCTATCACCGTATGGCCGATGAGCCAGGCGCGATGCCCGGGGTCAGGCACGGCCTGGGGGTTGGCGTAGAGGTAGCGAAACTGCTCATCGAGCACCACCACTTCCACGGGCAGCTCATCGAGAATGGTTTCGTAGAAAGCCCGTTGCGCGTCGCGGCCGGGGTTGGCCAGGCGGTTGGCCGTCAGGGCCATCAGGTGTTGCAGGCGGTCGAGGGCGGCGGTTTCGTTGGCGCGGGCCTGGGCCAGCTCCTGCTCCAGCTGCTCGAGGCGGGCCGGCAGGGCCGCGTCGAGCTCCGGCCCCGCGTTGTCGGAAATAAAGCGGGCTGATGAAGTGGACACTGATGAATAGCGGTGAGTCTGAGAAGTCCGGCGCGGGACGACCGGTGGCCGGGCAATTTACGCCAGCCGGGCAGGTGCTCCGGTACCCAGCCACCAAATTGGGGGGAAAGCAGCCAGTTTTTCGGGCGGCGGCTAGAAATAACCGCCGCGCCTGAACCGTTAAAAATAACAGTGCCCGCGAGTGAGCCGCCAGCAAAACCTTGCCAATGGCCGCCGATGCCAGGCCAACGCCCCCCTGGGCGCGCCGGACGGCAAACCGGCCGGTGGTGCGGCCGGCGTGGGCAGGGCCGCTTTCCCACTACCAGCCCGCTACTGCCGGCGCAAAGCCGGTTTTCAGCGCTTCCAGCGGGAAATGGGGAAGGCAAGCGGGCCGCAATCCACCCCAGCGGCATTCTATTAGGAGTGAAAACAGGCCGTTTCATCCGCCAAACGCTGGGGTTAAACGAACCACTTCGGCCGGGGCTGAGTGCCAATATCGCTTTGCTTCATTCTATTTCACCCCCCCAGCTCCTGCTCATCATGCGCCGTTTTTCCAGCTCCGCCATCGTTGCCAGCTTATTCGTGTGGCTGAGTCTGGTTGGCCCGGCGGCGCACGCCCAGGTGGCTTTCGCCAGCCGGTCGGCCCGGCTGGCTACCGGCCCCGGCACCCCCGCCCCGGCCCTCAGCCCGGCCGACGCAACGGCCGAAACCGTGCTGCTGAGTGGGAAAATCGCCAACCCGACCGGCCCGCTGGCCGGCGCGGTGGTTATCCTGACCGGCACCCGGCAGCTGGCGGCCACCAACGCAGCCGGCGAATTTCAGTTTGTGGTACCGGCCAACGCCGGCCCGCTGGCGGCCCGCGTTACCTACGCCGGCTACGCCGATGAGAACATTGTGCTGAACGGAGCAGCCGGCCAATCGACCGTCACCATGTCGCACGCCACCGCAACGGGGGCCGTAGCCCGTCGGCAGCGCCTGAAAGGGTACCTGAAAACGGCCCGCCGCCAGGTGCGCCGCAGCCTGCGGCAGATTCGGGCTTAACTCCACCGCCCGGCCCTTCGCGGGCTGCCGCCCGGCTCTTCGCCAGCCGGTTCCGGTTCGGTTGGGGGCGTGGCGGCATTGGCAGTTTTGGGGGCTGATGCCGGCCCGGCCTTACTTTTAGCCCGCGGCCGGCGCGTCCGGCCTTGCCCAAGCCTCGCCCATGCTCTCCAAAGCCGACCTGCGCCGCGCCGCCCTCGCCCGTCGCCTGGCCCTGGATTCGGGCGAGGTAGCCCGCCGCAGCGACCAACTGCGCGAGCACCTGTTCCGGCAGTTTCCGGTGGCGGAGTGGCAATGGCTGCACCTGTTTCTGCCGCTGGCCCGGCGGAATGAGCCCGATACCTGGGGCTTCATCAGCGGGGTGTGGGGCGAGGAACTACCGCTACGGCTGGCCACGCCCGTGGTGCAGCCCGATGGCATATCGCTGAAACACTACGAGCTGCGGCCCGACAGCCAGCTCACCCAAAACCGCTGGGGCATCACGGAGCCGGTGCCCGACCCCAGCACCGCGCCCGAGGTGCTGCCGGCCGCGCTGGATGCCGTGCTGGTGCCGCTGCTGGCCGTGGATGCCACGGGCCAGCGGGTGGGCTACGGCGGGGGTTTCTACGACCGGTTTCTGGCGCAGTGCCGGCCGGGCACGCAGCTCATCGGCCTGAATGTGCTGAACGAGCCGCCCACCGGGCGCATTGCCGACGTGCTGCCCACCGACGTGCCGCTCACGGCCTGCATCACGCCGGGCGGGGTGTGGCGCTTTTGAGGCATCCGGGAACAACGTTGGCGCGGGCGGTTTAGTATGCGCCGCTAAACCGAAATATATTTTCATAAAGACCTCACAATAAGCGTCTCCCGCTAAGCGTTGGCCGGGTAATTCTCACCCTTTACAGGACTGAACCCATGGCCGAAATTCAACCGCAAGCCGCCGGCAGCCGCAAGCCCGGCAAACGACGAGCGAAGAAGATGTCGACCCGCATCGACATGACCCCGATGGTGGACCTGGCATTTCTGCTGCTCACCTTTTTTATGCTCACCACCACCTTTGCCCGGCCCTACACCATGGAGCTGAACATGCCGGTGAAGCCCCGGCCCGACGATATCACGAAGGTGCGCGAGTCGCAGGCGATGACCATTCTGCTCGGGGCGGGCCACCAAGTGTACTACTTCGCCGGCCTCAACGCGCCGGGCACTGCCACCCGGCCCACGCTGCACGCCACCACGTTTGCGGCCGACGGCATTGAGCAGGCCATTCGGGCGCGGCAGCGGCGCACACCGGAGTTGGTGATACTCATCAAGCCCTCGGCTGAATCGAAGTACCAGGATATGGTGAATATTCTGGACGAGATGAACATCACCAAGCAACCGAAATACGCCCTCGTGAAAATCACGCAGGACGACTTAAACCTCCTCAAAACCAACTAACCATATGATGACCAACGCCCAGCTGGCCACGGCCAGCCTCGACGACATCGTGTTCGATGGTCGCAACCGCCACTACGGCGCCTACGAGCTCCGCGCCCTATATCAGCGCCACATGTCGCGGGCGCTGGCCATTGCCACGGCCGTGTGCGCGCTGCTGCTGGTGTTTCCGCTCGTGGCCCAGCTGCTGAAAGACAAGACGGTGGCCGTGGTGCCGACTATCACCACGACCAAGCCGTTCGACTATCATCCGAACGATGTACCCATTACCCCGCCCGCGCCGCCGGCCGCCGCCAAGCCAGCTACCACGCCGCCGCGACTGCCCACTATCAAAAACATGGTGCTGGTAGTGGCCAAAGACCAAGCCGTGAAGCCGGAAGACAAAGTGCCCGACCAGAAGGACCTGGAAACGACGCAATCGAGCGTCCGAACCGACGCCGGCGACCCCACGGCCGTCGCCACCGTGCCCGACGACCTGCCCGTGGGCAAAAGCAATAACGTGGTGCCCGAAGTAGCGAAGCCCTACATTTTTGTGGAGCAGATGCCCGAATTGCCCGGCGGCGGCGGCCAGCCAGCCATCGTGATGGCCATTCAGAAGGCCGTGCGCTACCCGGCCCGCGCCCTGAGCAACCAGATTGAAGGCAAGGTATTCGTGAGCTTCACCGTCGACCCCAAGGGCGAAGTAACCGATGTTAAAATCGTAAAAGGCTTAGGCTATGGCATTGACGAGGAAACGATGCGCGCCATCAAAACGCTGCCCCGCTTCATCCCCGGCAAGCAGAACGGCCGCGAGGTGAGCGTGTCGTTCACGGTGCCCGTCACGTACAAGATTCAGTAGCCGCCGCTGCTGCCATCATGTAGCTGCAACCGCAGAGTGCCCTGCCGGAAATTTCCGGCAGGGCATTTTTATTTTTTCACCGGCTCGGCCGCCACGTCCGTGATGCGGGCCTGACCCCAGGGCGCGATGCTGACGCGCACCCGCAGCGGGTGCAGGCGGCCGGCTTTTTCGAGGCGCAAGCCGCTGCCTTCGGGCACGTAGTAGCGCTCCAGGTTGAAGCGCAGGTTGAAGGAAGCCGGGTAGACATCGGTGACCCAGCCGCGCAGCACGGCCTGGCCTACGCCGGGCTGGGGCGCCTGCGGGTACACGCCCACGGCCGTGCTGAGGCTGTCGGAACCAGCGGCCAGCAGCACGAAAACCGACTGGCGGCGCGTGGGCGCGGCATCGCCGTGCCAGCGGGCTAGTGGGCTTTCGCCGATGGCGTAGCGCAGGCGCACGAAGTCGCCGTAGAGCAAATCGCGCGGGTCGATGGGTGTGGTGGCCAGCTGCACCTGCTGGCCCAGGGCTGTGGTGGCGTAGCCCGCGCCGGCTACGCCCAGCACGTAGAGCACCTGCGCGGCCACCAAAGCCCGCAGCAGCGGCCGGCGGCGGGCCGGGTTCGAAAACCAGGAAAGCAGGTCGGTCATTCGATAATTATAAATGTTGAATTATAAATTATGAATTGCTTCTGGCGCTTCCGAGTCATCGGGCGCTACGACGGCGGGCGCGCCAGCCTGCTGTGCCACGGCCGGGGCGGCGGCGGCCAGCACCTGGGCGTTGCGGCGGCGCAGGTACCAGCTCAGGGCCAGCAGCAAAATGCCGCCCAGCAGGAAAAACAGCGACTTATCCATGAAGCCCCAGGTGAGCTTGAAGTAGGCCACGGCGGTGGCCGCCACAAACAGCACCGCCCCGATGGTGAGCTGGTCGGAGTCGTGGTCGCGGTTGGCACGGGCCAGCACCGAGCCGGCGTGGGCATACAGCACCACCAGCGTGGCCACGGCCAGCGGCAGCCCACCCGAGAGGTAGAAGCCCGGCAGCAGCAGCAGCCACTCGGGCAGCGTGCCGAGGCGGCCCCGCACCCGTTTGCCCGCTACCGACACGGCCAGCACCGCCGCCAGCGCGCCCAGGTAGGGCAGCAGCGGCGGCCGCAGCACGTTGGCGTAGGCATCGGCTTCGCCAAAAATGGCCAGCCCGAACATGAACAGGTAGGCGGCCACCAGCGGCGGCACCTGCAAGGCCCGCCCGCCCAGGCGGTTGGGCTGCCAGTCGCCCACGGCATAGATGAGCATGGCCGGCACGAAAAACCAGGTAATCTTGGCGTGGAGCGCGATAATCAAAAGGCCCGCCTGCCAGAGCAGGCCGGCGGCCAGCACGTAGCTGCCCACCACGTCGGGCCGCCGCCACCAGTAGTAGCCCAGCCCGCCCGCCACCAGCCAGGCCGTCACGTAGCTGAAAATGCCCAGCGACTCGACGCAGTACGTTTGCACCGCCGCCCCGATGAGCACCGTGAGCAGCACCAGCAGCCGCGAGCCGTACACGTAGCTCAGGCCCACGCCGGCCACCACCCAGGCCAGCAGGCCGCTGGCATCGTAGCCCACCAATTGGTAAAGCTGACTGGTGAGGATGATGCTGGCCCCGAACAAAATCAGCCCCAGCCCGAGGAGGCCGTGGCCGAGGTCGGGGTTGCCGCGCCGCAGGAAGTAGCTGCCCGCTGCGTAGCTGCCCACCAGGCTGGCCAGCAGCAGCGCCAGCCGCAGGGCGGTGGGCAGGCCCTGCCAGTTGGCCGCCACCACGCTCAGGCCGCTCAGGCCCACCAGCACGCTGCCCAGGATGGGGAGCAGGCCCAGGGCTGCCGCTTGCTGCGGGTAGCGGGCCAGCAGCAGCTGCCGCTGCCCCTCGCTGATGAGGCCATCGGCGACCCAGCCGGGGCTCTCGGAATCGAGAAATTTACGACTCATGACACGGGCAGGATAAGGCGGCCGGCGCAGCTAGCGCGGCGGCTACTACTTCCTCCAAGGCTTCGGCCAGGCCATGGTACCAGTCGATGTGCAACGACAAAACCGCACAGCTCAGGCACTGCGTGTGGTTCCAGCGGTACTGGCATAGGGGGCACACCCCTGCCGTGTCGAAAGTATTCCAATGATGGCCGCAGGTGCATTCCCATTGGGCGTTCGCATCGGGCTCCCACTGGCAGGCGGGACAATAGATTTCCAGGGTTGAGTCGTTGGCCATGAGGCTCCAAAAGTAGGGAAAAGGCGGTAGCTACTTCCGCGCCCGCGTCATCTCGCGCTTGCCGGGCGGGCCGGGCATCCTTTCGGTGAGCCAGCCAGCGGCGCGCAGGTTGCGCCGGAACTGGCCCTGGGCGCAGTAGCTCACCAGCACCGCGCCGGGCGCGGCGGCGGCGTAGAGCTGGGCGAATACAGCTTCCGTCCACAGCTCGGGCTGTTTTTCGGGGGCGAAGGCATCGAAGTAGATGAGCTGATAATGGCCCGCCAACAGCGCCGCCGCCTGCAGCGCCTGATGCCGCTTGCGCAGCCCGAAGCCGGGCAGCAGCGCCACCGGCGCGTTCCAGGGCGCGGCGTGCAGCGCGGCAAACAGCTCTCGGATGGGCGTGCCGCGCTCGTCCCACTCGGGCTGCAGGGCGGCCACCACAGCGGGCGGCAGCGGGAAGGTTTCGAGGCCGTCGTACGCGATGGCCGCGCCGGCGGCTTGGGCGGCTTCCAGCGTTAGCAGCGCGTTGAGGCCGGTACCGAGGCCGATTTCGAGGATGCGCAGCGGCTGGCCGGTGGCGGCGGCGGCGGGCAGCAGCGGCAGCAGCCCGTGCCGGATGAAGACGTGCGCCGATTCCTGCCGCGCCCCGTGCTGCGAGTGGTAATGCTCGTTCAGGGCCGGCACGAAGAGCGTGGCCGAGCCGTCGGCCGTGCGGCGCACCTCTACCTTTGGCTCGTTCGAAAAAGGGAGCTGGCCGCTGGCCGCCGCTCGCTCGTTGCTGGATTTACTCATTCGCTCATTCACCCGTTCACTCATTGCCTCCATGGCCCGCGTAAAAGTAGCCCTGCCCGACACCTTCCCCTTCACCACCGAAATTGCGGTGCGCATCACCGACCTCAACTACGGCGGGCACGTGGGCAACGATGCCCTGCTGGGCCTGCTGCACGAGGCGCGGGTGCATTTCCTGCGCTCGGTGGGCGTGCCGAACGATTATGACGTGGTCACCAAGCTCGGCCTCATCATGGTGGATGTGGCCGTGGAGTACAAGGGCGAGGCCTTCCACGGCGACGTGCTGCGCTTCGGCATCGCCGGCACCGACCTCAGCAAGTACGGGTTCGACGTGGTGTACCACGTGCACAACCAAGCCGGCAAGGAAATAGCCCGCGCCAAAACCGGCATGCTCTGCTTCGACTACAACACCCACAAGCTGCGTTTGCTATCGACGGAGCTGGCGGCGCAGCTAGTCTGACAGCTCATCATATTTCCACCATTCAGCACCATGTTGGGCCCGCAGTTGTGCTACTTTTTCCAGGCGCTCGGTGATAGCCGGCAAGTCGCGCGCCATACAGAAGCCAAGCTGCTCACGGTTCACGTAAGGGGTGCGGTAGGCTCTATCTTCATGGTGCAGCCGTGCGAAAATAGCCGGCACTTCCTGCCCGAAGGTGAGCACGCAAAGATGTTTGTGCCCATGTTCTACGCTGTTGAAAGCGTGGAGCCCGCCCAAAATCAAAATTGACTGCGTAAGCTCATAGCTTACCAGTATGTACTCTCGAGGGTTGGCAAGGGGAAAAATGCAGTCGAACTGGTGGGGCACAACCAAGTCAGCATAAGCGTATAGCGTAAAAACCACTACCTCGTTGGCTTGGCAGGTCCAATTCACAAAATGCTCATACGCCTCGCCCTTTTCCCGGCTCAGGTGTTGCCGCACACAGTCGGCTTGCAGGGTTTTTAGTGCATCGGCCGAGTAATACTCGTCAGATTGTAAGTAGCGGGCTTCTGGTGGGCATTCTGTTTCGGGGCGCATGAGTAATGCTTGGTGACAAACAATCAGCAGTTAGTTTATGCAAGCTACCTGCCTAATTACAGATACCTGCAAATGTGCCAGCGGGAACCCAACGCCCTGTCGGCTTGTATCTTTGCATTATGCTGCTAGAACTGCCCCTCGCCCCCACCGTTAAAAAGCGTGACATTCGCAAAACTTCGCCCGAAGACTTGAAGGCCTTTATGGTGGAGCACGGCGAGAAGCCCTTCCGCGCCAAGCAGGTAACGGAGTGGCTGTGGAAGAACACCGCCGCTACGTTTGAGGAGATGAACAACATCTCGGTGGCCACCCGCGAGCTGCTCGACCAGCACTTCGTGATAAATGGCGTAACGGTGCAGAACAAGCAGCTCAGCAACGACGGCACCATCAAATCGGCCTTCAAGCTTTATGATGGCAACATTGTGGAGGGTGTACTCATTCCGCACGATACGCGGATGACGGCCTGCATTTCCTCGCAGGTGGGCTGCTCGCTCACGTGTAAGTTTTGCGCCACCGGCTACATGGACCGCAAGCGCAACCTCGACGCAGCTGAGATATACGACCAGGTCGTCCGCATCAAGGAGCAATGCGAAGGCCAGTACGGCACGCCGCTCACCAACATCGTGTATATGGGCATGGGCGAGCCGCTGCTCAACTACGCCAACGTGGTGGAAAGCGTGCGCCGCATTACCTCGCCCGATGGGTTAAACATGGCCCCGCGCCGCATCACCATTAGCACGGCCGGCATTGCCAAAATGATTAAAAAGCTGGCCGATGATGACGTGAAGGCCAACCTGGCCCTCTCGCTGCACGCGCCCACCGATGCCAAGCGCAACGAAATCATGCCCATTAACGAGGCCAACTCGCTGGCTGCGCTCAAGGAAGCCCTGCAGTACTACCACCAGCAAACCGGCCGCAAAGTCACCTACGAGTACATCGTGTTCGATGGCTTCAACGACGGGCTGGACGATGCCGCCGAGCTGCTGAAAATCAGCAAGTGGCTGCCCTGCAAAATCAACCTCATCGAGTACAATCCCATCGAAAACGCGAGCTACCAGAACGCGGAGGCCGACAAAATCACGGCTTTTCATAAGTTCCTGGCCGACCGCGGCGTACAAACCAACATCCGCCGCTCGCGCGGCAAAGACATTGACGCCGCCTGCGGGCAGCTAGCCGTGAAAGAGGAAAAAACGGCTGCTTAGCCCCTTTTCAGCCGCGCAAAAAAGCCCACTGGCACTTGGCC
>JALYUH010000222.1 GCA_030853985.1 Bacteroidota bacterium
GTGCTGGAACACGAAAGCCAGTCCGAACTGTACCACGAAAAGGACCAGCAGCGTGACGGCACTGGCCAAGCTGAGGCGCAGGCGTAGCAGCAGCGCCACGGCAAACAGGGATTGGGACGCCGTGAGGAAAAATTCCTCGTGCTGGCGGGCATCGAGCGGGAAGCCGGTGAGGTGGCCGGCCCCGACGGCGTACACCACCGGAATCATGCCCACGAGCAGCGTCCACTGGTTGATTTTGTCGCTGACCAGGGCCCCAAGCGCAGCCGTGGGGCGGTTGTTGAGCACGAACAGCACCACCAGCACCACTTCCGGCACTTCGCTGGCAAAGGGCGCAACCCACTGCACCAGCAGAAACTGACTGACGCCCAACTGGCCCCCAGCCGCCAGCAGCGATTCCGCGAACGGCTCAGCGGCCATCACGATAATGGCGACCGCCACCAGCGTGAGCACGCCCATCAGCAGCCATTGCTGCCGCACAGGTAGGGTGGCCAGGGCCGCCGCCGGGCCTACTTCGTCATCGTCGTCGTTGTCGTCATCCGCCTCTTCTTTGGCGTCGTGGTCGGCTTTGGCCAGCTTGCTTAGCCGCCAGAGGTAGGCGGCGAAGATGCTCACCAGCACTGCGCAATCAACCAGCCCGATGCTGCCCCGCCACACGATGACGAACGAATAGAGGCTGGCCAGGGCCAGGTAGGCGATTTCGGCGGCGTTGTCCCAACTTAGCTCGACGGCTTTTTTGCCGCTGTGCCACCAGTAGAGCCCCACGATGAGCGGCCAGCCCGCCCCGATGAGCAGGCGGTTGGCCCCGGTCATGTTGGCGGCGGCGAAGCCGGCGTAGACCGAGCCGGGGTGCAGGCCGGCCTGGTAGGTGTAGTAGAGGTCGACGGCGTACTCGGGCAATACCGTGACCAGGGCCAGCACCCCGATGACCAGGCCCTGCGAAACGTGTTCCTCGGCCGCCTCGGCCCCCCACGAGAGCAGAAAGCCCGCCCCAAGAATAGCCACAAAGAAAATGGCCGCTTCGAGCACCGGCGCAACGTGCAGGTGGTGCAGGCGCAGATAAAAGCCCGGCAGCGTTGCGGCCACGGCCAGGGCCACATAAAGGAAGAATTTTCTCATCAAGCGAGCGGAGTCGGGAGTACGGGATGCTGCCTTTACGGGGCCCCGCTATTGCGGTTCCCGTCCGCATTTGGCGCGCGCCTGTTGCCCGAGGCCCCGCCCTGCGTACCCTTCCGGCTGCACTGCTACCAGTGCACGCTGGTGCTTTAAATAGGCAATAACCCGAAGGCTGCGCCGGTTCGCCGTACCCGATGGGGGGCATTGCGTATAGCGGGCACCTAACCAAACTTCCCGGTTTTATGCGTTTTATCTTTCTGGGGCCGGTGGCCCTGGCGCTCCTGCTCACGGCGGCCGGCCCATGGGCCAAACCCCACCCGGCCCCTGCGGCCTCTGCGCCTGCGGCCGTAAGCCGGACCCATCGGTTAGCCGCGGGCCCGGCTGTGGCCGGGTTGCGCACGGTGGGCTCCGTGGCGGGCGTGGTGCCAGAAAGCTCGGGGCTGGCCCCGGCCGCGCCGGCCGGCACGTACTACAGCTTCGGCGACAAGGGTAACGCGCCGCGCCTGTTCCACCTCGGTGCCACCGGCCACCTGCTCGGCACCGTGGACGTGGGCGCGCCCAATACTGACTGGGAAAGCCTGACCCGCGACCCGCAGGGCAACTACTACGTGGGCGACTGCGGCAACAATAAAAACGACCGCCGCGACCTGGCCATCTACCGGTTCCGGCCGGAGCACCCCGGCCAGGTGGGGGCCATCCGCTTCGCGTACCCCGACCAAAAGGCCTTTCCACCCGCCCCGGAGCAGCGCAACTTCGACGTGGAAGCCAGCCTCTGGCACGACGGCAAGGTCTGGCTCTTCACCAAAGACCGGGGCCAGCAGCGCACCAGCAAGGTGTACACCGTGCCCGACCAGCCCGGCCGATACACCGCCCGGCTGGTCGCCTCCCTAGCCATTCCCGGCGAAGTGACCGATGCCGCGCTGCGCCCCGATGGCCACCGGCTGGTGCTGCTGGGGCGCGGCGAGCTGTTTGTGCTGGATGGGGATTCTTGGGCCGATATGCTGAAAGCCACGCCCCGCCAGTTCAGCCTGGCCGGGGCTGGCCAAACCGAGGGGGCCACATTCAAAGACAGTCAGACGTTGCTGCTCACCACCGAGCAGGGCGCGGTATACGAGTATAAACTGCCGTAGTCAATAGGCCGTACGGGGCGTTGGCGATACCATGCCCCTTAACCAATCCAATCCGCAACTCCCATGAACATGCGCAACAAGGTGCCGGCGGTAACGCTGATTTTCTGGATTATCAAGATTATGGCCACCACCGTGGGAGAAACGGCCGCCGATTTTCTCGCCTTCAACCTCAAACTTGGTCTTTCGAATACCTCCCTGCTCATGGCGGGCCTGCTGGTCGTCGCGTTGGTGTCGCAGTTGCGGGCCCACCGCTACGTGCCGGCCCTGTACTGGACGGTCGTAGTTTTTGTAAGCATCGTGGGCACGCTGATTTCGGATAACCTGGTCGAAAACTTCGGCGTGAGCCTGGTGACCACCACCATCCTTTTTGCCGCCGCGCTGATTTTGGTGTTTGCCCTTTGGTACGCCAGCGAAAAAACGTTGTCGGTCCACAGCATTGAAACCACCAAGCGCGAGCTGTTTTACTGGGCGGCCATTCTGTGCACGTTTGCCCTGGGCACTTCGGCCGGCGACCTCATTGGTGAAAGCATGGGCCTAGGCTATGTGCGGTCGGCATTGCTCTTCGGCGGGCTCATCGCCGCGACCTTCCTGGCCTACCGCTATCTGCATCTGAACGCGGTACTGGCCTTCTGGGCGGCCTACATTCTGACGCGCCCGCTGGGAGCCTCCCTGGGCGACTGGCTGACGCAGGCCCCGAAGGATGGCGGGCTGGGCATCAGCACGACCATTATTAGCGTCCTTTTTCTGGTTACCATCGTCGCGCTGGTGTTCTACTTGAGTCGGCAGCAAAAAGACGAGGGCCAAACGGCCGTGCCGCAGGGCCGCTAACGCGGCTAACGCGAGGTCTTCGGGTGGCCTAAAAGCGGCAGCCCCGCGCCTTGCGGCGGCTTTTTTCAGCGCCTTGGGACACCCCCGGCCCGTTTGCTGCGTAAGTTGCGGCCGATGCTACGCCCCTTCTACTTCCTGCTGCTCACGCTGGGCATTACCCAATTGTCGGCCTGCGCCCAGTCGGCTACCGACAAGCCGGCCGGTGCGCCCGCCGTGGCCCGGGCCGGCCAGCCGCTGCTCTGGCTCGATTCGCTGCTAAGCAGCTCGCCCATTCTGCGCCAGCACCAGGTGGGCATGAGCCTAGCCTACGCCGACAGCGCCCGGCCCTTTTACGGCTACCAGGAGGCCAAATACTTCACCCCGGCCAGCAACATGAAGCTGTTCAGCCTCTACGCCGGCCTGCACCTGCTCACCGATTCGCTGCCCAGCCTGCGCTACTTTTCGCGGGGCGACACCCTGTTTTTTCAGGGCACCGGCGACCCCACCCTGCTGCACGGCGACGTGCCCAGCCGCCGCGCCTACAGCTTTTTGCTGAATCGTCCCGAACACACGCTGGCCTACTGCGATATCGCCACCGTCACGCCCTTCGGCCCGGGCTGGACCTGGGACGACTACGGCTATTATTTCCAGGCCGAGCGCGTCGCGTTTCCCATTTATGGCAATACCGTGCGCTTTTACGCCACGCCGCCCGCGCCGGGGCGTAACGCCAAAGGCGTCATCGTGCGTCCGGTCGTGGCGCCGCCGTCGCGCATTCGGGTGCTGCCGCGCTACTTCGCGCCGCTGGTGGGCCCAGCTCCCGCCGACCTGCGCACGCC
>JALYUH010000233.1 GCA_030853985.1 Bacteroidota bacterium
TCCTTGAGGCGCTCGGTTTCGAGCACCACGGGCAGGATGGTATCGAGGTGGTCGCGCACGAGCTCCTGGCGCTCCTGCTCGCTGGTGGTGGCCAGCAGTTGGTATTCCTGCTCGGTGCTGAGGCCGATGTGGTGGGCCACGTCGAAAATAGTGTAGTCGGGGGCCAACTCCAGCAGCAGTTTGCGCAGGCCCAGGGCTTCGTAAAGCTGGCGCACCTGCCGGGTGATGACGGTGCGCAGGACCGGGTCGGCCTCGGTATCCTGCACCACGTTTTCGACCAGGCCGCCGGCGTAGAGCTTGCCCGGGGCCTGGCGGTAGAACTTGTTGACGCGAAACACGGCCACCGCTTGAGTGCGAATGTCGAGCTCGCCGCTGGAATACGTTTGCTCGACGCTGAGCAGGCGCATTTCGGTGCCTAGCTCGCTGAGGCTTTCGTTGAGATAGGGCGGGATACCGAAAGTAATGTTCTGCTCGATGCACTCGCGCACCAGTTGGCGGTAGCGAGGTTCAAAAATGTGCAGATTAAGCTTTTCGCCCGGAAAAACCACCAGGTTGAGCGGAAACAGCGGGAGTAGGCGGGCCATGGGTTGGGAAGCGGGAAGTGAAGAACGGGAGGCAGGACGTAACTACGGGGCAACAAGCGGCCCCCGGCTTTGGGTTTTGGCTGGCCCGGCCCCAAGGTGGCCGGCAACGTGCGGAACAAGGTAGGCGCGAATGCCGAAACGCCGCCCGGCGCGCTACTTTTGCGCCCCATGCCCACTTCCGTAAGCTTGATTCCCGACGTTCGCACGCTGCTAAAAAAAGCCGGTCGGCTGCTGCTGCAAATGCTGGCCGCGCTGTTTCTGACCTCCGTGGCCTGGGTGCTGCTCTACCGCTGGGTAGCCCCGCCGGCCACTTGGCTAATGCTCGACCGCCACGCGCACGCACCAATCGGGCTGGGCTATTACGGCATTCAGCCCGCGCCGCGCCGCATTCGCTACGATTTCCGGACCCTGGACGAGGTGGCCCCCGCGGTGCCGCTGGCCCTGGTGGCGGCCGAAGACCAGCGCTTTCTGCTGCACCACGGCTTCGACTTCGATGCCCTCACCAAAGCCGCTAAGCGCAACTGGAACGGCGACGGCCGGCACATCGTGGGCGGCAGCACCATTTCGCAGCAGGTGGCCAAAAACGTGTTTCTGTGGCAGGGCCGCAGCTACGTGCGCAAGGCGGCCGAGGCCTACTTCACGGTGCTCATCGAAACGCTGTGGAGCAAGCGCCGCATTATGGAGATGTACCTGAGCGTGGCCGAAATGGGCGACTGCACCTTTGGGGTGGAGGCGGCCAGCCGGCGCTATTTCGGCAAGCCCGCCAGCGAGGTGAGCGCGGCCGAGGCGGCGCTGCTGGCCGGCGTGCTGCCCAACCCGCTGCGCTTCCGGGCCTCGAACCCCGGGCCGGTGGCGCGGGCCAAGCAGCTGCGGGTGCTGCGCAACATGCGCCGCCTGGGCGGCACCCGCTACGTGGCCGAAATGCTGAAATGAGCCGGGCCGCCGCCCGGTAGCCTAACCCCGCTTGGAAATTTTATTGAAAGTGATGTTGCGCTGCAACGTTGATTTGAAGCGGGCATCATCGACCTGGCTTTTGGCCTGGTGCTTGGTGGGGCGGCCCTGCACCCGGGCGCGCCATCTGCGCCAGGAGGAGGCCTTTAGCTCGCGCCGCATGAGCTTGATAACGGCGGCTTCGGGCAAGCCGAACTGGGCTTCGATGGCTTCGAAAGGGGTACGGTCCTCCCAGGCCATCTCAATGATGCGGTCGATGTCCTGGTCGGTGAGCGTGGGGGTGAGCATGGGGCGGGAGCAGTAGTTAGCGGCGAGGGCAGCGGTACGATAATAACCGTCAGCCCGCCGTTTTGGCTGCGGATGATGCGGAATTATTGCGTTTTTTTTGTGAGATTGGACCCTTGAACCACCACGCAACCCACCCTATGAAATTGTTTGCGTTGGCCGGCGGCATACCCCGAATGTTTAATTCGGCCCGGTGGCTCCATTTGAAATGGCATTCCGGGCCAGCCAGCCGGGCCGAGTTAAACCTTCGGGGTACGCCGCCAACGGTTTCCAACTATCTCCAACCGCTCCTAAACCTATTCGGATGACCCCGCTGAAAACGATGCTGGCCCTGCTGGCCGGCCTGGCCGGCCTGGCCGCCACCCCCCCGGCGGTGGCCCAAACGGTGCCTCAAACGCCGCCCGCTACTGCCCGCCGCGCCATCGTGCAGGTGCTCACCACCCAAACGGCGGCCTGGAACCGGGGCGATATCCCCGGCTTCATGGCCGGGTACTGGAAGTCTGATTCCCTGGTGTTCATTGGTCGGAAGGGGCCGACGTACGGCTGGCAGCCTACGCTGGCCAACTACCAGAAAAGCTACCCCGACGCGGCCGCCATGGGCCAACTCGACTTTTCGGGGCTGCGGGTGAGCCTGCTGGCCCCCACGGCGGCGCAGGTGGTGGGGCGCTGGCACCTGGCCCGCCCGGCCGCGCTGGGCGATTTGCAGGGCTATTTCCTACTGGTGCTGCGGCAAATTGACGGGAAATGGCTGGTGGTGGCCGACCACACGAATTAGCAGCGAGTAGGGGGCGGGGCGGTTTTTGCCCCTGGCATCCGGACTCGTTCGCACCGGTTCCTGGACGGGTCCGGATGCCAAACGCGAAGGAGGGAGGGGGGCACTACCCCGCCGCCATCAGCCCCAGCTCCGCCGCGTGGGTAGCCGCCGCTGCATAGTCGGCTACCAGCACCATGGGCACTTCTTCGCGGCCCAGCTCCTCGATTACCGGCCCCACCAGGGCTGCCCGCGCCGGCACCTGCACGTCGCGGATGTAGATGGCGCGGATGCGGCCGGGGTGGCGGCGCACCACCTCGCGGTAGATGCGGGCATCTTCCTGGCCGCTGTCGCCGAGGAGAATGAAGGGCAGGGCGGGGTAGGTGCGGAGAATGTCGTCGATTTCGTGGAGCTTGTGGGCGAAGTGAATGGCGGCCGAGCCGGTGATGCCGGGCGGGGGCGCGGTTTTGGGCCGCAAGATGCTCAGGTCGCGCAGCAGGAGCGGTCCGGTGGGAATGTCGTGCAGGCGCAGGAACTCGGCCAGCAAATCATACAGGTTCCAGGGGCTGCTGCTCACGTAAAAAAAGGGGTTATCGGGCTGGCCGTTGCGGCCCCGTTGCAGCCGGCGGTAGAAATCGGCCACGCCCGCAAACGGCTGTTTCGACTGCGCATTGCTGAACAGCACCCGGCCCAGCATCTTGAAAATATTGGTGGCGCTGGTTTCAAATACCGTGTCGTCGAGGTCGGAAATTACGCCGAACTCGGCGCTGGCGGGTGGCACCAGCACGGCGGCTTGGGTGGCAATGGCGGTGGCCGGCAGCTGGAATGAGCGGGGCAGCCGGGCCA
>JALYUH010000262.1 GCA_030853985.1 Bacteroidota bacterium
GACCAGACCACAGACAAAGCCAACGCCCTGCCCGACCAGGCGACGACGGCTATCAACGAGGCGAAAGACAAGGCCAGCGACCTGTACGAGCAGGCCGCCGATGCCACCAGCAAGGCCAAAGACAAAGCCAGCGAGCTGTATGCCCAGTTGCCGGGCTCGGTGAAAGATGCCGGGGACAAAGCCGCGAGTGCCGTCAAGAACCTCACAACTACCCAAAAAGTAGTGGGCGGCGCGCTACTGGCGGCCGGCCTGGCCTACCTGGTGGCCCCCAAAAAGAAGGGCAAAGCCAAGCGCAAAACGGCCGCACTCGACCAGCTCGTGCTGTTCGTGAATGACCGCGCCGAAGGCTACAAGCGCGCCGTGGACGAAACCAAGGACGGCGACCTGCGCGCCTACTACGAGCAGCTGGTGGCCCAGAGCAAAAAATTTGGCGAGGAGTTGAACCAGTACCTGACCCGCAACGGCGGCGAGCGCGAAACCGGCACCACCCTCAAAGGCAAGCTCTACCGCAAGCTGATGGACGCGCAGGCGGCCGTCACCGGCAACAACGAAAAGGCCATTCTGGCCGCCAACATCTACGGCGAGCGCTGGGCCACCAAAGCCTACAAGAAAACGCTGCGCCGCAAGGCCCTCAAAGGCGACATCCGCCAGGCCGTGGAAAAGCAGCTGGCCGCCTCGAAAAAGACTTCGGCGAAGCTGAAGGAGCTGGCGGCGAAGAAGTAGTCGCCCGCGCTGCATAGCGAGCCCCGCCGGGCCGAACCCTTTGCGGGGAACGGGCCGGCGGGGCTTTTGCATAGAGTTAGGTTAGTGAGGCCACCCTACTACGGCTACACCCAGGCCCGCAAAATCATCAACTCCGGCGGCGGGGGCAGCCAGGAGAAACCAGCCGCGGCGTAAGTTTCGGCAGAGTTGGAAATGAAGCCGCCCGCTTTCGGTTAGGGAGCGGGCGGCTTTGTTTTAGGGGACTGGTTATTTTGCTTTATAGCTTATCCCCAATACTGGGAACACCACTTCTTTTATATAATTCATGATTCCATGTTCAGCAGCAATAACCAATTGCTTTCGGCTTAATAATTCATTTCTAATTTTTTGAACCAAGTCCTTATCCGCTTCTTGATTCTCCTCGTGTAAATTGTCGTAAATAATTACACACATAGCCTCGATAATCACCTCTTTTTTTGTTGGCAGTATTTCGCAATTATCAAGTACATCAAGCATAAGCTCAACGTAATTTTCATCTGCTAAGAAAAGCTCTTCATCTTGAAGCATTAAGTGCAAAGAGGCATTAGTTGCCCATTCCAATAGAATTTCCTTGTCCAATTCTACAGAAGGGATGGAGAGAGAAACACAATCACAGGAATTGCATTTCGAGCATGGACTGTCCCAGAAATCATATAACTCAAACGCAGCTTCCTTTTTTGAAACAAAGAACTTGTCCTTGTTGCCACAGGCTTTGCAAGTTCGTTCAGCAAAATACTCTTTAGACTTGTTCCTCAATAAGAAATCGGTGGTTTTCTAGACGGTATTTGAATCCAGAAGCTTCTGCTCCTCAAAGAATCAGCAGATACCTGCTTCGCCAAATAAAAAAATCCGTCCGATTGCTAATAGCAGCGGAAGTTTTTAGGCATTTCTTATTCGGGAACAAGTCTTTTCATTATTCAGTGCTCAGTCAATCTATATATTAGAAGTTAGTTGAAAAGTTGTGTCTTTGGTTTCGCTCCCATCACAAACACCAACGTCCCACCCTTCGCCACCTCCTGCTGCTGAAGAAACGGCCGCGCCAGCCGTTGCCCGTTGAGCGTGGCCGACTGCACGTAGACGTTTTTGGGGCTTTGGTGTTTGACCTGAATGATGAACTCCTTGCCGTTCTCGAGGTGCAGGACGGCCCCGTACACGAGCGGGCTGCCCAGCGCGTACTGGCCCGATGATGGGGCCACCGGGTAGAAGCCTAGCGCCGAGAAGATGTACCAGGCGCTCATCTGGCCGCAGTCGTCGTTGCCGCCGAGGCCGTCGGGGGTGGGGTGGTACTGGCGGGTGAGGATGTTGCGGACCTGGGCCTGGGTTTTCCAGGGCTGGTCGGTGTAGTTGTAGAGGTAGGCGGCGTGGTGGGCGGGCTCGTTGCCGTGCACGTAGCCCCCGATGATGCCCTCGCGGGTGATGTCCTCGGTTTCGGCGAAGAAGCTGTCGGGTAGGTGCATGGTGAAGAGCGAATCGAGGTGGGGCACGAAGCGGCGGTTGCCCCCCATGCGGGCAATGAGGCCGGCGGGGTCGTGGGGCACGGCGAGGGTGTAGTTCCAGGCGTTGCCCTCGATGAAGCCCTGGCCGTTGGTGCTCAGCACGTCGAACTGGGGGCGGAAGCGGCCGTCGGCCAGGCGCGGGCGCATGGCGTTGGCGCGCGGGTCGAACACGTTTTGCCAGTTGCCGGCGCGCTGGCTGAATTCCTGGTAAAGGTCGGCGTGGCCAAGCTTCTGGGCGAGTTGAGCGATGCACCAGTCATCGAAGGCAAACTCCAGGGTGGCGGATACGGACGTGCCGCTGCGCTCGCTGGGCACGTAGCCGTGGTCGATGTAGGCGTCGAGGCCGTCGTACCAGCGGTGGCGGGCGGTGGCCACGCAGGCGGCCAGGGCGCGCTCGGCCTGGGCGGGCGGCACGGTGCCATTCAGCACGGCATCAGCCACCACCGACACGCTGTGGTAGCCGCTCATGCACCAGTTTTCGTTGGCGTGGTGGCTCCAGACGGGCAGCATGTGCTCGGCGCTCTGGTCGTAGTGGGCCAGCATCGACTGCACCATGTCGGCGTTGCGGCTGGGCTGGAGGAGGTTGAAGAGCGGGTGCAGGGCCCGAAAGGTGTCCCAGAGCGAGAAGGTGGTGTAGTTCACGAAGCCCTCGGCGCGGTGAGTTTGCTGGTCGAGGCCGCGGTACTGGCCGTCCACGTCCTGGTAGATGGTGGGGCTGAGGCTGGCGTGGTAGAGGGCCGTGTAGAAGTTCTCCTTATCGGCCCGGTTGGGGGTTTGGATGCTGATGCGGCTCAATTCCTGCTGCCAGCGCTGCTGGCCGGCGCGGCGGGTCTGGTCGAAATTCCAGCCGGGCAGCTCGGCGCGCATATTGGCCAGCGCCCCGGCGCTGCTCACGGACGAAAGCGCGAATTTGACCTTGATTTTCTCGCCCGCCACGGTGCTGAAATCGAAGTAGAGGCGCAGCTGGCGGCCGGCCTGTTCGGGCCAGCCATGCGTTTGGTCGAAGCGGCCCCAGAAGCCCCGGTAGGTTTCTTTGGCATCGTATTTCCTCGCGCCGTAGCGGGTGAAGGGCTTCGAGAACTGCATGGCGAAGTACTCGGTGCGGGTGCGGCCCCAGCCGGTGGTTTGGCGGTAGCCGGTCACGAGCGAGTCGTTTTCGATGCGCACGTAGCTCCACACGTTCTTGTCGGGGTAGTTGTAGATGCCGGCCATCATATCCAGGATGACGTGGGCCGGCTCGGTGCCCGGAAACGTGTACTGGTGGAAGCCCACGCGGGTGGTGGCCGTGAGCTCGGCGATGATGTTGTGGTCGTCGAGCTTCACCTTGTAGTAGGCGGGCTCGGCCACCTCGTTCTGGTGCGAGAAGGCGGAGCGGTAGCCGCTGGCGGGCCGGTCGGCGGTGCCGGGGTTGAGCTGCAGCGGGCCGGTGGTGGGCATCAGCAGGAAGTCGCCCAAATCGGAGTGCCCCGTGCCGCTAAAATGCGTGTGGCTGAAGCCGACGATGGTTTTATCGTTGTAGTTATACCCCGCGCAGTACTTGTAGATGTCGGGGTTGTACTTGCCGTTCTGCTCGTAGCTAATGGTGTCGGTATCAGGCGAGAGCTGCACCATGCCGAAGGGCACGGTAGCGCCGGGGTAGGTATGGCCCATCTTCTGGGTGCCCACCATGGGGTGCGCGTACTGCACGAGGTTTTCGGGCGGGGCCGGGGCTTTTTGAGCGTTGGCGGCCGTGGCGGCGAGCAGCAGTAGGGACAGGAGATGCTTCATGGGAAATGGCAAAGAGCTTAGCCGCCGCAAGAACGGGCCGCTACAGACAAAACCACGCCAGCCAGCTACCTCAGGCCTTCGATGGCCTAAAAGCACAACGGGTACGCCCAATGTGCTGGATGTACCCGTTGCGGATAATGAGCCGGAAGCGCGGCCTTACGGCTGCACCTTCGACTACTCGTCGGGGGTGGGCTGGTGCCGCTGGCCGGTGGTTACGGCTTCGGCATAGGCAGAGGCCCGCACGAGGAGGTTGCTCGGCGAGTTCCAGAACTCCCCATTTTCAATCTCCACTTCAATCAAGGTAATACGAGAGTCTTCGGTACCTTTGGGGAAGAAGCCGCGGAAATCCTTCCGCCAGAGCTCCTTGATTTTCGCTTTGTCATCGACCACGCTGGCCGAGCCGGCTACCGTGACGTAGGTGGCGTTGTCGGGGTCGGCATAACCCAGGCCCACTTGGGCATTGCGCTGGATTTCGGTGATTTTCTGCGAGTCCTTGTGCGTGAAGAACCAGAGGGCTCTTTCATCGCCGGGCGCGCACGTGTTCATGGGCCGGCCGTGCAGCCGCTGCTACGCGTCGAGGGTAGTCATGGTCGCGTATTTCACCTCCTTGATTTTACCGAGGAGCTTACTCATATCGTGGGTAACAGCAACTTGTCCAGGCATGAGAGGAAGTATGTAATCGTGGACCTGCACTGCGGAGTGGCAAATCGCTACCCCCAACTAGTGCGCCCGCTCCTGGGCCACCCATTGGCTCATAACTGCAATGCTGGCGCTGTGGGCTGGCACAACAGTTCACCAAGCTCCTATACAAAAAGAGCGGGCCCTAGCCCTGCCCGAGTGCCCGTTTCTGAAAACAGAAAAAGCCCGCACCACGGCGGGCTTTTGTTGGGGCCTTGACACCAGATAGGGTCAGTGCGCCGCTGAGTAGCAACGGGCCTGGCTTGGGCAGGTGCCCGGGGCGGTCGCCCGCCTCGTGGGCCGTATCCTACCGCAGCCGCTCGGTAATCTGCGCGTGCAGGACATTGAGCACGCGCCCGATTTCCTCCTGCGCCGAGTACCGGTAGGCCACGGCCGCGTCGGTTTCGGGGTTTTCTTCCCACTTGGCCAACTCGGCCAGCGTACTCAGGCGGTTCACCGACGACTCAATCTGGTCGTAGAGCCCGGCCCAGAGGGCGGTGCCGGGATGCAATACGCCTGCTTTTTCGGCTTTGATGCGCAAATCCAGCAGCCCCATCACGATTTCGGCCAGGTGTTGCAGCTGCAGCTGTTGCTCGGCCCCGAACTGCCGGGGCTGGCGGTCAATCACGCAGAGCACGCCCACCGGCAGGCCGCCGGCCGTGCGCAGGGGGCTGCCGGCGTAAAACTGCAGGTTCATGCGCTGCACAAAGCCGGGCTCGGCCAGCTCGCAGGGAGCCGCCTCCAGGTTTTCGAACACCGTGGTGTCGCCCTGCAAAATGGCCACCGAGCACAGGCTTTCGTCGCGCGGTTCCTGGGCGGTACCCTCGGGCAGGCCCACGTTTAGCCGGAACTGCACGGTGCTTTCTTCCACCAGCGCCACAATGGCAATGGGCACGTGGAAAAGCGTGGCCGTGAGCCGAATCAGGTCATCAAACAGCGGGTCGGGGATGGAGGTAATGAGCTGGTACGGGCGCAGGGCCTGCAGCCGGTGGGCCTCATCGGCCGGGCGCCAGGGATAGGAAGTAACCATAAGTAAGAAAAGCAGAAACAAGCGCCGCAAGCAGCTATCGGCTCGTATTTGGTGTAATACCGATACAAAGCCAGCACGCAAACCAGAAGCCGACCTGAAACGTTTTGCCGACTACGGTTCAGGCTTGCCGCTGCAAGCGGCTGGGCAAAAGCAGAAGTGGCGGGCTGCTTCGTACTTAACAGCAGCAGCTCCCCCGGCAATATTCGCTAATTTGAGGCATGAATAATTGCCTGCACTGCGGCGCCGCCACGGCCAATGCGAAGTATTGCTCGCGCTCCTGCGCCAACCGCATCAACGGCCACCTATTTCCCAGCCGACAGCGCATCGCCCGGAGCTGCAAACATTGCGGCACGGCTCTGCAAACCCGACGGACCACCTGCGACCGCTGCAATCCTAGCATTGTGGATTGGCGAACGGTGCCGCTGCAACAACTTAAAGCGAAAGCCCAACAACAATACGCCGCCCAGATTCGCAGCTTAGCGCGCGTGATTTATCGCAAGTCCAGCCAGCCCAAGGTCTGCGCCGTGTGTGGCTACGATGTGCATTATGAAGTGTGCCACATCAGGCCCATCAATTCGTTTCCA
>JALYUH010000069.1 GCA_030853985.1 Bacteroidota bacterium
ACACGTGCGCTATGACCAGGAACTTGAGCAATAGCCCGCACCCCCGCCGCGCCCGGTGGCTGACGCTGCTGGCCGCCGCCGCACTGCTGGCCGGCTGCCACGGCCAGGCCCACGGCCCCGAATCGCAGGCTCCCGCCCAGCCGGTGGCCAGTTCGGCGGCCATGCAGTACACCTGCCCCATGCACCCGCAAATCGTGCGCGATGCCCCCGGCCAGTGCCCCATCTGCGGCATGGACCTGGTGCCGAAGGTGCTCAGCAATGCCGCCGCGCAGGCCAGCGGCAGCCTGAGCAACGTGGTGCAGGCCCCCAACGCCACCGTAGTGGCCGCCGTAGCCACCATTCGTCCCCGCGCCGAAGGCAGCAGCCCCGGCGGCCTCGCCGCCGACACGCTCACCCTGCCCGGACTGGTGGAGTACGACCCGCGCCGCAGCCGCGCCGTGGCCGCCCGCTTCGGCGGCCGCATCGAGCGGCTGCTGATTCGCTACAACTACCAGCCCGTGCGCCGGGGTGAGAAGCTGCTGGAACTGTACAGCCCCGAGCTGGTGACGGCCGAGCAGGAGTATATTTTTCTGCTGGCCAACGATGCCGACAACCAGCCGCTGGTGAGCGGAGCGCGCCGCAAGCTGCTGCTGCTCGGCCTCACCGAAAGCCAGCTGCGCGACCTGGCCCGCACCCGCCGCCCCAGCTACCGGGTAGCCGTTTTCAGCCCCTTCGACGGCTACGCGGTGGAAACGCCGGCTCCCAATGCGCCGCCCGCCCCGGCCAGCGACGCGGCCGCCAACGCCGGCGGAATGGGTGCGGCCGGCGGCGGGGTAGCCTCTCCCGCTGCCACCCCAGCAGACCTTAGCTCCCAATCCAGCCGCCTCACGCTCACCGAAGGCGCCTACGTAGCTACCGGCCAGACCTTGTTTCAGGTGATGAATACCGAGCAGGTGTGGGGCATTTTCCAGCCCACGCCGCCCGAGCTAGCCCGGCTGCGGCCCGGCCAGCGGCTGCGCGTGGTAGCCGAGGGTACCGACCTGCCGGCCCTCACGGCCCGCCTCGATTTGGTAGAGCCCGAGTTCCGTAACGGGGCCAGCACGGCGGCCGTGCGCGTGTATTTGCCCAACGCTCAGGGCCGGTTGCGGCGCGGCCAGCGCCTCACGGCCCGCCTGGTGCCCGATGCCGCTTCGGCGCTGGCCGGCAGCTTCTGGCTGCCCCGCACCGCCGTGGTGGATTTGGGCGCACGACAGGGGGCCTTTGTGCGGCGTGGGGCCACCTTCGTGCCGGGGGCCGTGCAGGTGGGCCAGCGCACCGCCGCCCAGGTGCAGGTGCTGCACGGCCTCACGGGCACCGAAGACGTGGCCGCCAACGGCCAGTACCTCATCGACAGCGAAGGCTTCATCCAAACCGCGTCCAACGGCGCGACTACGCTTCCTACCCATGAATAACGCCCTTTTCATCAGCCAAACAGACCCGGCACCTGCTCCAGGGCGTCAGTTGTCTGGCCTCCTTGGTTTGAGTCAGACGTTAGGCTCCCCTCTCCGCAGGAAAGGGGCCGCCCCAAAGGGGTCCCGTGAGGTGACCCGCTACAGCAGAATCTACTGGCTGCTCGTGCTGCTTTTTACCCTAATCGCCGGGGCCTGCCAGAAAGCCAAGCCCACCGCCGAAACCGGGGCCGCCGGAGCCACCAAGGGTGGCTACTACACCTGCTCGATGCACCCGCAAATCCACGAGGATAGCCCCGGCAGCTGCCCCATCTGCCACATGGATTTGATAAAGGTGCAGCCGGCGCCGGTGGCTACTCCGGCCGCTGGAAAGGCGGCGCTGACTGCCGTTTATACCTGCCCCATGCACTCGCAAGTGCGCGAAGCCAAGCCCGGCAGCTGTCCCATCTGCGGCATGGATTTGGTGAAAACCTCCAGCCGCCCCGCCATGAAAACGACGCCCGCTGAAATGGCCGCCATGCCCGCTGGCAACTCAGCTGCCAACGACCTCATTCTCTCGGCCCAGCAACTGGAATTAGGCAACATTCATGTCCAGACCATCGGAACCCACTCAACAGTTAGCCCCACTGCCGGGCCAGCCGACACCCCCGCGCCCCAAGCCGTCCTCACCGGCACCGTCACGGCCGATGCCCAGCGCACCCGCAGCGTGAGCAGCCGCGTGGCCGGCCGCGTCGAAAAGCTCTACGTGCGCCAGACCGGGCAACTGCTGCGCCAGGGCGCGCCGCTGTTTTCGGTGTACAGCGAGCAGCTCGAAACCCTGCAGCGCGAGTATCTGCTGGCCCTGGCCCAGGACCTGCAAGTGGCCGAGCCCACCTACCGGCATTTCGCCGAAGCCACGGCCCAGAAGCTGCGCCTGCTCGGCGTATCGGCCGGGCAACTGCGCCAGCTGGCCCGCAGCGGCAAGGCGAGCCCGCTGGTAACTTACTACAGCCCCAGCACTGGCACCGTGCAAACCCTCGACGTGGTGCAGGGCCAGTACGTGGCGGAGGGCTCGCCGCTGCTCACCCTCAGCGATTTGCGCAGCGTGTGGGTTGAAGCCCAACTGTATCCCGCCGATGCCGGCCGGTTGCCGTTGGGCCGGTCGGTGGCCGTGCAGGTGGTGGGCCAGGCGCGGCCATTGCGCGGCAAAGTGGTTTTCCTGAGCCCCGAGTTGAACGGGGCCAGCCAGATTACCCTGGCCCGCATTCAGGTTCCCAACCCCAACGGGGCCTTGCAGCCCGGCGCGCAGGCCAACGTGCTGCTCGATGCCACCGCCGCAGCGGCGGCCACTACAGCCCCCACCGAAACGGCCTTGCGCGTACCGCAGGAAGCCATTATTCACGACGGAGCTGCCAGCTACGTCTGGAAGCAGACCGGCGAGCGGCAGTTCCGCCGGGTGCGGGTGCGCACCGGCGCGGGCACGGCCGCCACGGTGGCCGTCACCGGCGATGTGCTGGCCGGCGACCAACTGGTGGTAAGTGGGGCCTACCTGCTGCAAAGTGAGTTTACCCTGCGCCAAGGGGCCGGCGACGACCACATGAGCGGGATGGCCATGTAGCACCAATCACAGGAACTAGTACCCGTCAGGGCCGCGGTTCGGCTCCTTTTTTAATCTCTTACCATCTTTTAACCCATGAAACCCTTCTTCATTCTCGGCCTGGCCCTCGCCAGCCTCACCCTCGCCGCCGCTGGCTGCTCCGACAACAAGAGCACCACCGAAACCACCACCACGACGCCCGCCACGGGCTCTACGATGGCGGCCGACACCACTTCAACCATGAAGCCTGACGCAATGGCCACCACCTACACCTGTTCCATGCACCCTGAAGTAGTAAGCGACAAGCCAGGGAAGTGCCCCAAATGCGGCATGGACCTGATAGTCAAGAAGTAAGCTAACCGGTGTTTCGGCTGGTGATGGCGCGTAAAGCCTCAAATACGGGTCATCACCAGCTTGACTGGCGTAGTTCTACACTATACTTGCCTTTACGGGCGTAACCATATCCGCAAAACCATGTCGTTTCACCGATACGGCATTCTGCTGTCTCACCACTATGCGGGCGTGTTCATGCTGATTACAGAATTGGTTGAGCCCAGCTAGGTGCACGAGTTGAAATTCGCCCTCAGGCAGCGCGGCACCTGTTTATACCACTTGCATACCCACTTCGGTGAGCAGGTGGGCCATTACGGGCGCATCGTCGGCTGCTTACCCGTAAAGGCCCGCCCACTTTTCATTTACTAGTCCAGCGGTTCTGGCTCATTTATATTCCTGCACCAGCGCCGTCACGCTAAGCGCGGCCGTCGCATCAGCCCGAAAATCGTCATTGTTTACGCAGACGTACAGGCGACGGGTCCCGGGCGGTAGGGTAATCGGCCTGGTTTCCTGGGGGTATTGCTGGCTGAGCGCAGACAGGCATTGGAAATCGTAATTGAGCCTTGCGAGGCCAAGAACTGCTGCACTGCAGCGGGGTCCAGCGTAATATACCAGCGGCATTTGGTGCTAGCCGTGGGCACTGGACCAATATTTTGCTTGGAAAGGGCCGCTGCGACCATTGCGAGCAGCGCAACCGTGCCCGTTGCAGGGTTGCTGAAGGCACTGGCCAGCCCTATCGCCGTTGACCAGGATAGTGGCGTTTCGCCATCGCGAATGTCAAGCTTATACCCGATGCCGGCCGTTCCTTCCGGCACATCTACCTCGAATACTTTGCGACTTAGGTATATGCAGGTGCTGCAGCGAATAGTGGCATTGCTAAGCGGCAGGGCATCCACCGTCCTGTATGTACCACTTGATTTCCCGGCCATTGGGCGGCCAGCTCCGGAAGTCGGCTTGCTGCACCCCATTCAAATAGGTGCCCCGAAAGCTCACCAAGCATGATTAGCACGCTGGCAGAGCAACAAAATCACTAAACCCTCACAGCAGCCGGTCAAATGCAGTATCGATTAAATCAGCGCCAAACGAATCTAAGTACAGCGCTGTGATTCCCTCCGATTTGTGGCCCATTGCCTGACTGATAATGGCCGTGTTCTCGCCGGCCATCTTCAGCGCCGTGGCGAAGGAATGCCGGGCCACATAGGTCGTGAGTGGCGTGGTGATATCAGCCTGGACGGCCAGTATTTTCAAGTCCTTATTCACTTGGCCCAACACGTTGCGCAACCGGTTTTTTATTTGCGTGGGCGTTTGGTGGCGGGCAGGGTCGAGGATGGGAAACACGTAGCGCTCGGATGTGGCCCGCGTTACGGGGGCGTAACTGGCCAGGATGGCAGCCGGAGGACCGAGTAGCTTGAGCGAGAACTTACCTCCGGTTTTCTGCCGCACATCCTATAGCCGGTCAGCTACACCAGTGGCATCAAAGCGCAACTCCTGCCACCGCAGCTGGGCCAGGTCAACAAAGTTGATTCCCCCAACATAAAAGGAGAATAGAAATACCTCTTTCGCCCGCCGTAACCGGTCAGATTCCGGCTCCAGCATCCGAATACGGCGCACGGCCGCACGGGATAAAGCCCTTTTGGAGGTGGACACTTTGAACTTGCCAATCTGAAGTTTATGCTTCTCCATGACGGTACGGGCGAAGGGGTAGGAACGGTGCTTCATCAAGCCAGTGGCAATAGCTTGGTTAAGCAAGGACCGCAGAGTTCGGAACCGCAGCGACAGCGTGATTTCCTTGATGCCCGTGGCTCGCAGGGCTTGCCCCCATTCGTGGCAGAAAGCGACACTGACCCGCTCAAAGGGTATATTATGCCGGCTCGTTCACGTCTCCCAGGCATCCGCCTTCCCCTTGCCGGTAGGCGGGGAAGCCCCAAAATTAGCCAATTGATTGCGCAGGTCGCGCTAGATGCTGGCGTTGCCGGCCTGACCGGTTTTGAGGTAGCCTGCGCTTAGCTCGTCGCAGTAAGCCAGCGACTTTATCCTCTGGGCCGCTTTGCGGCCCTCAATAGCTTTAGCCGCCGCGGCGGGCGCATCGTGCTGTTCATCGGCATCAGCAAGCGCGACAGCCGCATCACCGTATTTTGCCTCCCACTTCATTATCTTTTTGAGTAATGCACCGCGGCCAGGCTCGGGTTAACTCCTGCGCACCTCCTTCTTGAGGGGGGTTCCAGTACTTCGGGTGCAGGGTCAGGCCGGTGGCGATATACCTGCGCTTACGGTCCTTATTGATGCGCAGAAAGTACGGATGTGACCCATCAGCCAGCGTGTTGCTAGTGTAGTAGACCACCTTCACGGTAGCTTTGCCCTCCTTGTGCTCTGTCGTCTTGCTCATACACGTAATCCAGCCAGAAATAATCACACGACGAATTACACAAATGCAATAGAAAACAGCATAACGATAATAAACGCTAGTAGCTTTATTGACCCGTAAAAGGCTTATTTTCCACTGCTAGGGGCTATTAGCAATTATCAACTAACATAATAACATACCTTCCCAAGCTGAGGGTCGCGAGTTTGAACCTCGTTTCTCGCTCATTCTAAAACAGCCCTCAGCGTTATGCTGAGGGCTGTTTTGGTTTTATAGCTATTCCGCTACCGAAGTGCATTACTCGACTAAAAATCAGAGCCCTTCATTAGCTAGAAGCTTTGGCAAGGATGATTGTCTGCTGCGCGATTCCACCGAAAGGCTAGCCTCGCGGTGAAACACGCGCAGGGCGCTACATTGCGTGGGCCTGGCCTGATGTAATGCGAGGAAATACCCGCCGCTGACCTACCAGCGCTATTTTTGGGGTTGGACAGTCCCGTGCTCCTATCTTCTGGTTTCGCATTCTCCACCCAGGCGGCACCGCTCCCTCAACTAACCAGAACCCGCGATGCAAGTGTTGAAATTTGGAGGTACGTCGGTGGCCTCCGCCGAAAATATCCGCAAGTCGCTGGCTATCGTGGCCACGGCTGCGGCCCAAAGCCCGGTCATCATGGTGGTATCGGCCCTGGGCGGCACCACCGATTTGCTGATTGGGGCCGGCCGCGCCGCCGCCAACGGCAACGAGGGCTACCGCGATACCCTGGACCTGCTGGCCGAGCGCCACCGCACGGCGGCCCGCGAACTGCTGGCCGGCGCGACCCGGCACGAGAAGCTGGCCGCCATCGCCGGGCAGTTTGTTGAAATTCAGACCCTGTGCGATGGCATTTTCGCCCTCGGCGAGCTTTCGAACCGCACCCTCGACCGGCTGATGAGCTACGGCGAGCTGCTCTCGTCGCGCCTGATTGCGGCTGCCGCTAAGGCCAGCGGCCTGGCCGCCGGCTGGGCCGATGCCCGCCAGCTGATTCGCACCAACTCCCGCTTCGGCTCGGCCGAGGTGGATATGGCTACCACGACCCGGCAGGTGGCCGAGTTGCGTGACAGCACCGACCACCACATCTGGGTGGTGCCCGGCTTCATCGGGGCCGATGCCCACGGCGTGACCACCACGCTGGGCCGGGGCGGCTCCGATTATACCGGGGCGCTGCTGGCCGCCGCGCTCGGGGCCGAGGTGCTCGAAATCTGGACCGACGTGAGCGGCATGATGACCGCCGACCCGCGCCTGGTACGCAGCGCCCGGCCCATTGCCCGCATCAGCTACCAGGAGGCGATGGAGCTGTCGCACTTCGGGGCGAAGGTGCTGTACCCGCCTACCATTCAGCCGGTGATGCAGCGCGGCATTCCGCTCTGGATTAAAAACACGTTTGCGCCTCACGACTACGGCACGCTGGTGGAAGTGAAGCCGCCGCGCACGGCCGCCGTGGTGCAGGGCATTTCCAGCATCGGCAACTTGGCGTTGCTGAACCTGGAAGGCAGCGGCATGGTGGGCGTGCCGGGCTTTTCGCAGCGGCTGTTTGCGGCGCTGGCCCGCGAGCGCATCAACGTGGTGCTCATCACCCAAAGCTCGTCGGAGCACTCGATTTGCGTGGGCGTGAACGAGCAGGACACCACCCCAGCGCAAATTGTGGTGGACGAGGAGTTTGCCCCCGAAATCGCGGCCGGCCGCATCGAGCCGCTGCGGCCCGAGCGCGGGCTGGCCATCGTGGCGCTGGTGGGCGAAAATATGAAGGACCACCCCGGTATCAGCGGCAAGCTGTTTGGGGCGTTGGGGCAGAACGGGGTGAACATCCGGGCCATCGCGCAGGGCGCTTCGGAGAAGAATATCTCGACGGTGATTCGGGCCGCCGACGTGCGCAAGGCCATCAACGTGCTGCACGAGGCCTTTTTCGAGGCCACCGTGAAGCAGGTGAACCTGTTCATCCTCGGCCCCGGCAACGTGGGCAGCAAGCTGCTGGAGCAGCTGGCGCGGCAGCAGGCGCATCTATTAGAGAAACTTGGTCTGCAGGTGCGCGTGGTGGCCATTGCCAACAGCCGCCACTGCCTGGTGAACGAAAACGGCCTCGACCTCACGGCCTGGCCCGACGAGCTGGCCGCCGCCCCGGCCCTGACGCTGGCCGAATTCGCCCAGCTGATTGTGGACCGCAACCTGCGCAACTCCATTTTTGTGGACGTAACGGCCAACCCCGCCGCGGCCGGCATCTACGCCGGGCTGCTGGCCAAAAGCGTGGCCGTGGTGGCCTGCAACAAAGTGGCTGCGTCGTCGGACTACGCGCACTACGCCCGCCTCAAAAACCTGTCGAAGGAGTTCAACACCAGCTATTTGTTTGAAACCAACGTGGGCGCGGCCCTGCCCATTATCGGCACCCTCAACGACCTCACGCGCAGCGGCGACGTGGTGCGGCGCATGGAGGCCGTGCTGTCGGGCACGCTCAACTTCGTGTTCAACCACTACGACGGCATCCAGCCCTTCGCCGACGTGGTGCGCCAAGCCCAGGCCGAAGGCTACACCGAGCCCGACCCGCGCCTCGACCTAAGCGGCTCCGACGTGGCCCGCAAAATCCTCATCCTGGCCCGCGAGGCCGGTGAAGTGATGGAAATGCGCGACATCGAAATCAACGGTTTCCTGCCCCCGGCCTGCCTGGAGGGCGATGTGGAAGCCTTCTACACCCAGATGGCGGCGCACGAAAGTCAGTTTCGCGCCCTCCACGACGCGGCTACGGCGGCCGGCAAGCGCCTGAAATTCGTGGCCCGCTACGCTGATGGCTGCGCCACCGTGGGCCTGCAGCAGGTAGCGCCCGGCCACGACCTCTACGACCTGCGCGGCAAAGACAACGTGGTGCTTTTCTACACCGACCGCTACGTGGACCAGCCGCTGGTGGTGAAGGGGGCCGGCGCCGGCGCGGAAGTCACGGCCAGCGGCGTATTTGCCGATATTATCCGCGCCGCAAGGTTGTAAAATTAATTAAAAATTAAAAATGAAGAATTAAAAATTGGGCGATGAAGGAGGATGGCCAAGGTCATTTTTAATTCTTAATTTTTAATTCTACTACCTTATGCCAAACTCAGTTCTTGTTCATTCGCCCGCCACGCTTTCCAACCTGGGCTGCGGCTTCGATGTGTTCGGCCTGGCCCTGGCCGCGCCTTACGACACCATTCGCCTCACGCGCCGTGCCGCGCCGGGCATCAGCATTCGCCACCTCGACCCCTATAACTTGCCCACCGACCCCACCCGCAACGTGGCCGGCGTGGCCCTGCTGGCGCTACTGCAAGCCGTGCCGGAAGAGTTGGGCTTCGAGATGGAAATCACCAAGGGCATCAAGCCCGGCAGCGGGGTGGGCAGTAGCGCGGCCAGCGCCGTGGGCGCGGTGGTAGCGGCCAATGCGCTGTTAGCCAACCGCTTCAGCAAAATGGAGCTGGTCGATTTTGCGATGGCAGGTGAGGACGTGGCCTCGGGCGCACGCCACGCCGACAACATTGCGCCGGCCGTATTTGGCGGCTTCACCGTGGTGCGGGCTCTGGAGCCGGCCCTGGATATTGTGGCCCTCCCCGCTCCTGCCCTGTGGGTGGCGGTGGTGCATCCGCAGATTGAGGTGAAAACCAGCGACTCGCGCAAAGTGCTGCCCGCCAGCGTGCCGCTGGGCCTGGCCGTGCGCCAGTGGGCCAACGTGGCCGGCCTCACCGCCGGCTTCCTCACCGCCGATTACGACCTCATCGGCCGCTCACTGGCCGACTATATTGTGGAGCCGGCGCGGCTGCCGCTCATTCCCGGCCTGGCCGAAGCGCGCAAGCGGGCACTGGCGGCCGGGGCCATCGGCGGCGGTATTTCGGGCTCGGGGCCGTCGATTTTTATGCTGAACAAGACCGCGGAAACGGCCCAGGCCGTGGGCGCGGCGCTGGGCAGCGTGTTTGCGGAACTAGGCATTGCATGCAACGTGTACGTGGGGCCGGTGGGCACCACGGGGGCGTATGTAGTGGAGCAGACGTAAGGACAGCAAGGATAAAAAAAGCACCGCCGTGCAGCGCGTAGCGAAGCATGAGGGTCGGGAAATAGCAAGCCAGAAAACATGAAATACTACAGCCTCCACCACCAGTCGCCCCCGGTCGATTTCCGGCAGGCCACCATCACCGGGCAGGCCCCGGATGGCGGCCTGTACTTCCCCGAAACCATCCCGAAGTTCTCGGCTGGTTTCCGGCGCGAGCTGCGCGGTTTGAGCAAAGCTACCGTGGCCCTGAACGTGATGCGGCCTTACGTGGGCAGCACCATTCCGGAGGCCGACCTGCAGCGCATCTGCGCCGAGGCGGTCGATTTTGAATTCCCGTTGGTGCCAGTGGCAGCAGGAGTTTCGTCGCTGGAGCTGTTCCACGGGCCGACACTAGCCTTTAAGGACGTGGGCGCGCGGTTTATGAGCCGCTGCCTGGGCCACTTCGCCAAGGCCGGCGACACGCCGCCCGTGACCGTGCTGGTAGCTACCTCGGGCGATACCGGCGGGGCCGTGGCCAGCGGCTTTCTGGGCGTGCCGGGCGTGGAAGTGGTCATCCTTTACCCGTCCGGCAAAGTGAGCCCGGTGCAGGAGCAACAGCTCACCACCCTGGGCCAGAACATCACGGCCCTGGAAGTAACCGGCACTTTCGACGACTGCCAGGCGCTGGTGAAACAGGCGTTTCTGGACCCCGAGCTGGCGCAGCGGCGCTTCCTGACATCGGCCAACTCCATCAACGTGGCACGCTGGCTGCCGCAGCAGCTCTACTACTGCTTCGCCCTGCAGCAGTGGCCGGCCGATGCGCCCGTGCCGGTGGTGGCGGTGCCCAGCGGCAACTTCGGCAACATCTGCGCGGGGCTGCTGGCGCAGGCGTCGGGGTTGGGGCTGGGCCACTTTATTGCTGCCTGCAACGCCAACGAGCCGGTGCCAGCCTACCTGCGCTCGGGCACCTACACGCCGCGCCCGGCCGTGCCCACCTTCTCCAACGCCATGGACGTGGGCAACCCCAGCAACTTCGTGCGCATTCTGGAGTTGTTCAGCAACGATATCAGCCGCCTGCGCGCCGCCCTCAGCGCCGACACCGTGAGCGACGCCGACACGGTGGCCGCCATCCGGCAGGTGTGGGAGCAGCACGGCTACCTGCTCGACCCGCACGGCGCCGTGGCCTACGCGGCCCTACGCCGCTACCAGGCGCAACACGGGGCGGCGGCCGGCTTCCTGCTAGCTACCGCCCACCCCGTAAAATTTCCCGCCGTGGTGGAGCCCATCCTGGGCCGGGCCATTGAGCTGCCGGCCGTGGTGCAGGCGTTGCAGGGCCGCGCCAAACGAAGTGTGCCGTTGGCGGTTGACTATGCGGCTTTGAAAGCGTATCTGATGTAATTACCAGCTTCAAAAGAACGGTCAGGCAGCACGCAGCAAGGCATTTCTACCGCACAATGCAATCCAATCGATTGAGTTACTTGTTGCGGTAAGGATACTTCGCTGCGCGCTGCACGCCGTTCTTTTGCGGAGCCTTTCTGGCGTTGCATTCAAGAAAACTCTTCCACCCGTGAAACCGCTCCGCTCCCAACTCGCCCTCCCCCTGCTGGCCCTCTCCTTCGCCGCCTGCCGCCCCGACCAGGTCGAACACCTGAAGGACAGTAAGCGCATTGGCATCGAAGCCGAGAACTGGGTGGTGAAGCGCATCATGCCCAACGACCTGCTGCGTGCCACCCGCTGGGCCGGCGACTCGCTCACGGCCACCGCCGATTCGCTGCTACGCCGCACGCTGGCCCGCGAGCTGGCCGCTGGCGGCGTGGCGCGCGCCCTGCCTTTCTGCCGGCCCGAAACCTACCGCCCCGTCGATTCGCTGGCCGGCTTGCTGAAAGCGACAGCGCACCGCGTGAGCACCCGCCCGCGCAACTCCGCCAGCCAAGCCGCCCTGCTGGCCGCCGAGATGCAGCCCGACACGCTGCGCACCATCCGGCGGCCGTCGCAGGAAGTATTTTTCTATCAGCGGCCCATCGTGCTCAACAACCAGCTTTGCCTGCGTTGCCACGGCGAAATCGGCCAGGATATTTCGGCCGCCGACTACGCGCTTATCAAGCAGAAGTTCCCGCAGGACCAGGCCACCGGCTACCGCCTGGGCCAGGCGATGGGGGCGTGGCAAATCAGCCTGCAACGCCCCGGCGTGGCCGAGTTCTGGACGATGAAAACGCGCAAGAAATGGAAGGAGCACAAGATGCCTAAGCTATTTTGAATAGCCTCATTGCCCTTTGGTGATAGTCAAGAGCCGATTCAAGCGTATAAGCGAATTGATATCAACAACTGGGGCTCGTCCTTTTGCTATTTCCTTTGAAATGAATTCTGATTCCCATCCCATCATCATTATCGGCGCGGGCATGGCCGGGCTTTCCTGCGCTACCTGGCTGCATCGCGCCGGCCGCCCGGTGCTCGTGCTCGAAGCGGCCGACGCCGTGGGTGGCCGCGTGCGCACCGACCTCACGCCCGAAGGGTTCCGGCTCGACCGCGGCTTCCAGGTGCTGCAAACCAACTACCCCGAGGCCCGCCGCCTGTTCGACTACGGCGCGCTGCACCTGAAGGCCTTCCGCTCCGGGGCCGTTATCCGACTACCCGATGGCGCCCAGACCACCCTCCAGAACCCCCTGAAAAACCCTTTGAGCGCGTTTTCGGCCCTTACCTCCCCCATAGGCTCACTGGCCGACAAGCTGCGCATCGTGAGCCTGGTGCGCCACGTGCTCCAGCGCACGCCCGAGGAGCTGCTGGCCCGCCCGGATGCCGAAGACACCGTGACGTTTCTGCGGCGCTACGGCTTCAGCGAGCTGATGATTGACACCTTTTTTCGGCCCTTCTTCGGCGGCGTGTTCCTCGACCGGGGCCTCACCACAGCCAGCAACTTCTTCGAGTTCATCTTCCAACAGTTCGTAACCGGCGACGCGGCCATCCCGGCCCTGGGCATTCAGGAGCTGCCCGAGCAGCTGGCCAACCGCTTACCCGCCGGCAGCGTGCGCCTGGATACGTCGGTGGCCGGCATTGTCGACGGCAGCCAGGTGCGCCTTACCACCGGGCAGGTCCTCCAGGCGTCGGCCATTGTGCTGGCCACCGATGGGCTGGCCGCCCTGCGCCTGCTGGCCGGCCGCAGCGGCAATCCCGATGATACGCCCACCGAGGCCGGCAGCTTTCCTACGGCGGCCCGCATCACCACCTGCACCTACTTCGCCACGCCCGGCGGCCACTCGCCCGGCCGCAACGACAAGCTGCTGCGCCTGAACGCCGCCCCTAACGCACTGGCCCACAACGTAGCTTTTCCCGCTGATGTGAGCGGTGCCTACGCCCCCGCCGGCCGCTCGCTCATTTCCGTCAGCACCCACGGCGAGCGCAGCCTCGAGGAGGCAGAGCTAGTGCCGCGCCTGCGCCGGGAGCTGGCCGCCTGGTTTGGCCCGGCCGCCCGCGACTGGGAGCACCTGCGCACCTACCGCATCGCGGCGGCCCTGCCGGTGTATCCCGCCGGCCAGCCCCCCCGGCAGCCCCTGAAACTGGCCGACTACCTTTACCGCTGCGGCGACTGGGCCTCCTACCCTTCGCTGAACGGCGCGCTGGCCACCGGCCGCGAGGTAGCGGAGCTAATTATCAAGGGCTGATTTCAACCACTATCTGCCCAAAGCAAAACGGCCACGCTCCCATGAGCGCGGCCGTTTTGCTTCAGGGAAAGACAGCACTGCAGTTATGCCTCGGGGTTGTGCTGGGCAAGGGTATTGTAGCCGAGCGTTTCCGCAGGCTCATCGAATGGCTGGGGGGCATCATCCGTGTCGTCCACGCGCAGCGTCAGCAGGCCCGCCAGCACCATCGAAACACCACCTAAGCTAATCGTGGACAGCGTATTGCCATGAAAAAAATGCATGGTGCAGTAGCCCAGAATCGTAGCCGCCACGATTTGGGGAATTACGATGAAGAAGTTGAACACCCCCATGTAGTAGCCCATCCGGTTGGCCGGCAACGAGCCCGCCAGAATAGCGTAGGGCATCGACAAAATGCTGGCCCAGGCAATGCCAACCATCGCCATTGACACGATAATGAGGTTGGGATTAGAAATAACCTGGAGCGACAACAGCCCCAGGCCACCAATAATCAGGCACAGCATGTGCGTTTTGCGGCGGCTGGTGCGGGCCGCAATCAGCGGGATGATGAAGGCGAACAGGGCCGCCACGCCGTTGCGCACCGACGAGGCCAGGCTCAGCCAGTCGGCCCCGTCGTTGTATTGCTGCTTCACGCGCTCCAGCGTGGCCTTTTCGGCGGGCGCGGGGCTGCCGCTGGCCAGGTAGTAGTTGGCTAGGTTAATGGTGAGAATCTTTTCCGTTTTATCGGCCTGAAACTGCTTGATTTCGGTCAGGTCTTGCTGCAACGACCGTAGCTCCTTGGCTGCTTTAGGCTCGGTGGCTTGCTGCGCCCGGCCATCAATCATACTGCTCATTTTGGCAAACAGCCCGCTGTCCACCTTCATATTGTAGATGTTGCTGGTGACGGCATTCGTGGCGTAAATCCACATCGAAAACAAGGCGAACCAGGTAAAAAACTGTACCAATGCCAGTTGCCGCATGGCCGTGGGCATCTTGAAAATACCCATGAACGACTCTTTGATGCCGCCCCAAATGCCTACCTGGGCATTTTCGCGCCGAAACGCTTCCATGTCTTCGGGCGGCGTTTCTTTGGAGGTGAACACGGTGTACATCACCGCCGAGATGAAGGCGGCGGCCCCCAGGTAAAACGACCATTTCACCGAGGGCGGGATTTCGCCGCTCGGGGCAGTGTTGCTAAAGTGAAACCAGTTGGTGAACACCCACGGCAACAAGGCAGCAATCACCGAACCGACGCCGATGAAGAAGCTTTGCATGGCAAAACCCGTCGTGCGCTGCTCGCCGGGCAGCTTATCGCCCACAAAAGCCCGGAACGGCTCCATGCTGATGTTGATGCTGGCATCCAGAATCCAGAGCATGCTGCCGGCCATCCAAAGGGCCGACGAATTGGGCAGTATCAGCAGCGCCAAGGTTGCCAGCACCGCGCCGACGAAGAAGTACGGCCGCCGCCGGCCCCAAAACGGGTGCCAGGTGCGGTCGGAGAAATAGCCAATAATGGGCTGCACCACCAAACCCGTGAGTGGGGCCGCAATCCACAAAATCGGAATGTCATCCTTGTTAGCGCCCAGCGTTTCGAAAATGCGGCTGATGTTGTTGTTCTGCAGCTCAAAGCCGAACTGAATGCCCATGAAGCCGAAGCTCATGTTCCAGATTTGCCAGAAGCTCAGGCGGGGCTTTTGGCGGTTAGTATTGGCCGGAGCCGCGGCGACAGATGCCATTGCGTGTGGGGTGGGATTTAGCGGGGGAGAGAAATGCGGCCAGATGGCGCTACGGGCTTATTTCGATTTTATCTCGAACACGTAGGCCGACATGGGGGCCAGCGTGAGGTTGAGCGTGTTGCGCGGCTCATCATCCGCCAGCAAGTTGGTGTAGGTGTAGAACTTCTTGGTGCTCAAACCCATCTTCATCATCACGTCGGCCGGAATGGTGATGACGGGCTTGTAGGTTTTCTCCGAGCTGAAGTTGACCACCACCAGCACCTGCTGCTTGTCGGTGTAGCGCAGGTAGGTGTATAAGTGCTTCTGGTTGTACTCTTTGCCCAGATTGTTGGCATCCTGCAGCTCGTAGAACCGGCCTTTACGGATGGCCTCGCTCCTACTCGTTACATTCAGCAGGCGGCTGTAGAAGTCGCGTAGCTGTTTCTGCTCGTACAACAGCTTGCCGCCGTCCATCTTGCCCTGGTTCAGCCACTTCTGATGCTCGGGCACGCCCCAATAGTCGAAAATAGTGGTGCGCCCGTCTTCACCGCTAAAGCCTTCGGAACCGTTGGCGGGCTCGCCCACCTCCTGGCCCATGTACAGCATCACGGGGCCGCTGCCCAGCGTGGCCGTCACGGTCATGGCCGGGATGGCGCGGCGCGGGTCGGTGGCGAAGTCCTTGCTGGCAATGCGCTGCTCGTCGTGGTTTTCGAGAAAACGCAGCATGTGCGACGAGAAGCCGTTGCTCTCTTCTTTCCACACGCGGGTAATTTCCTCGGTGCTGCTTTCCTGGCGCATGAGCTTGCGCAGGCCGTCGTACAGGCCCACTTTGTCGTACAGAAAGTCGAATTTACCCTTGTCGAGGTAGGTCTGATACTCCTTGGGGTTGTAGGCTTCGGCAATGAAAACGATGTCGGGCTTCACCCTTTTTACTTCCGGAATCACGTAGGCCCAGAACTCCACGGGCACCATTTCGGCCACGTCGCAGCGGAAACCGTCCACGTTTTTGCCGGCCCAGTACACCAGAATGTCGCGCATCTTCTTCCAGGTGTCGGGCACCGTCTCGAAGTGCGTGGTGCGGCCATTCTGGTAGTCCACGCCGTAGTTCAGCTTCACGGTTTCGAACCAGTCGTTCACGCTCGGCGCTTCCGAAAAGACGTCGTTGCCGGTGGCTTTGGCGGGCACTTCGAAGTACTTGCCGTCTTCGCGTGGGCCTTTCAGCGGGCCCAGCGGGTTGGAGCCGACGGGCACCACGAAGCTCTTGCCCGGCAAGTAGTAGAAATTGTTGTTGGGGGCGAAAGCCTTGGTTTTGTCGTCGGTAGCGCCCAGGTCCAGCACGCCCAGCGGCTTGGCATCCGACCTATAGGAGCGCGCCACGTGGTTCGGAATGAAGTCCATGAGCACTTTCAGGCCGTGGTCGTGGGTGCGCCTGATGAGGGCCTCGTACTCGGGCATGCGGTTTTTCACCGTCACGGCCAGGTCGGGGTCCACGTCGTAGTAGTCCTTGATGGCGTAGGGCGAGCCAGCGCGGCCTTTCACCACATCAGCATCGTCGGGCGGAATGCCGGCGGCGGTGTAGTCCGTCATGGTGGCGTGCTCAATCACGCCGGTGTACCACACGTGGCTCACGCCCAGCGCCTTTATCTCGTCGAGGGCCTTGTCGTTGATGTCGTTGAACTTGCCGCAGCCGTTTTCGGCAATGGTGCCGTAAGGCTTATTCAGCGCTACCTTATTGCCGAATAGGCGCGTCATCAGCTGGTAGATGACAAGCTTATTGTCCTTCGGAACCTCGGCGGTAGTATTGGGGTCGGCGGCGTTGGGGCGATTTTTATCCACGGGCGGTTTGGGCAACGAGAAAGCAGCGAGGGTAAGGAGGCCGCCGGCCAGCAACAGTTTTTTCATGATGCGGCAAGATAGTCAATTAGTGAAATGGGGAGTTGGCGAAATAGTGAGTTTGATGTTTCCGTAGCGCATTTGACATAGTTTGCTTACCAAACTCACCAACTCATTATTTCACCAACTCACCACTCCTGCGTGAGCGGGTGGAGCATCAGCTCGTCAATCACCACGTGGGCGGGGGCCTCGAGCACGTAGCGCACGGCCTGGGCCACATCGGAGGGGCGCAGGTGGGTTTTCTCGGCTTCAAGGCTGCCGGGAGTGGTGTCGTTGAAGTAGGTATCGACCAACCCTGGGTAAATCGTGCTCACCTTGATGCCGTACGGGCGCACTTCTTTGCGCAGGCTGGCCAGCACGGCGTCTTGGGCAAACTTACTGGCCCCGTAGACCGTGCCGTGGGCGAACGTGCGCTTGGCTACATCGGAAGTGATACCCACGATGTGGCCGCGCTTCTGGGCCTTGAAATGGGGCACGGCGGCCTTGCAGAGCAGGAACGTGCCTTTCACGTTGGTATCGAAAATGCGGTCCCACTCTTCGCCCGTGAACTGCTCCAGCTCGGCAAATGAGCCCACGCCGGCATTGCAGATGAGGATGTCGAGCCGGCCGTAGTGGCGCAGCGTTTCGGCCACCACTTGGCGGGCATCGGCTTCGTCGGCAATGTCGGCCACGATGCTTAGGCCCCGGGTTTTGTGGGTGAGGTCGCTCAACTCCTGCTCGCTGCGGGCGACGGCCACAATGGTCGCACCTTGCAGGGCCAGGAGCAGCGCAATGGCTTTGCCAATGCCGCGGCTCGCGCCGGAAATGATAACAACTTGGTCGGTGAGGTCGGTCATGAGCGCAAGGTTTCGCGAGGTTAAAAGAGGTTTTAGTAAGGCGAACTGGCAGGTATTGTGC
>JALYUH010000308.1 GCA_030853985.1 Bacteroidota bacterium
AAGATGCTTCGCGGCGCGCGGCCCCACCTATTCTGGCAAACCAAACCCGCTGGCCTAGCGCCGCTTTTTGGTCGATTTGGCCGGCGTGCGCGCCTGCTTCTGCCGGGCCAGCTTGGCTTCCTGCTCGGCAATTTTGGCGGCCACGCGCTCCTGCTGCCGCCAGTACAGCAGCGGCATCCAGCAGGCCATGGCCACCATAAAAATCCAGTAGTTGCGCAGCAGGTCGTTGAACAGCAGCGTCTGGTAGATGCCGATGACCATGGCCACCACGCCCACGGCAAACAGCACGGTGCGCAGCAGGTCTTTATCGAATTTCATGAGGAAGAAAAAAAGCGGCCAGGCTACAGCCCCGCCCCCGTTTTGGCCAGAATGCCGGTGGGCCGCTTAATGCTGTAGCGCGAGAAATTCTGATTGGCCGTCAGCCCGTAGCCGTCGATGTATTCGGTGGGCGTTTCCACCTTCACAAACATCGCCGTATCGGTATAAATCAGCTGTTGGGTTTTGTTGAAGAACATTTCTTCGGTGTGCAGCCGCTGCTGCGCGGGCACGTTGGTTACGCGCACGTCATCGCGCATCGTGTACAGGTTCTTGGCCTTGTCAAATTTCCCGTAGTTGGCCAGCAGGGTATTAATAACGGTTTTCTTGCCATCGGCCGAATAAAACGTTACCACCATGCCCTTGGGATAGCGAATGTCGCCATTCTCGTACTGCTGCTCCAGCGGAGCCGTGAGCTGAAACTTGAGCTTGGCCGAGTCGCTCACCAGCGTCCGCACGTTGGTAGTTTCCATCAGCGGGCCGGTGTAGGGCTTGGGCGGGCCAACTGCCGCCTTTTTTTCGCAGGCCGTCAGGGCCAGCCCCGCCAGCAGGGCCGCCCCGATGCCAAAGCCACGCATGAGTCCGAACAAGGTGCTGATTTTGTTAAAAACGTGATTATTGCAGGCGGCGCTTGATGAACCAGCGGTTGTTGAGCGTGACGCCCAGCTGCCCGCGAATGTAGCCTTCCTGCACGTTGCTGGCCCCGCTGCTCAGCACGTCGGTGTTGCCGCGCTGCCCGTAGGTGAAGCCCAGGCTGAGCGTCGTCGACTCCAGGGCGGAGGCCGTGGGCATTGGAAACGCGAAGCCCCAGCTCACCGAGCGGTCGTAGAGGGTTTTGCCGCCCGGCTGGTAGGGCAGCTGCGCCACGTTCAGGCCGGCGCGGTAGGTTACGCGCTGGAAATAGTGCTCCACGGAGCCGGGGTCGGGCGAAATCTCGCCGCCCAAGCCCACGCGCATGGTGTTGCTCAGGGCCGGGCCGTTGTCATTGAAGCTCGAAAACTTCGACCACTCCTGCCGGGCCACGTCCAGGTTCAGGCTCCAGTTTTTATCGTTGTCGAGGCTCAGGCCCAGCTGGGCCAGGCCGGGCACGTAGGTGCTGCCCCGGCCGCTGTTCAGCAGCGAAATCGAGCTGATAAGGCTGCCGGAAGTCGCATCCTCGCGCTCCTGAGAGTTGGTTTGCTGGCCCCGCAGGCTGTGGCCAAAGCTATACACGCCGCCCAGGTTCAGGCTCATCGACTTGCCGACCTTCTGCCGGTAGTGGGCCCCGGTCCGGAAAGCAAAGTCCGAATAGCGCGTGTGCTGGCGGTCCACGGCGCGCACCAGGGGGTCGGCACTGTTCACAATCTGCACGGTGGTGCTGGTCGTTTCATCCACGGTACCAAACAGGTACGAAGCAGTGAAGCCCACCGTAAACCCTTTGGCGAGGCGCACCCCCTGCCCAAAATAAGCCTCCGACACCCCACCGGTGCCCTTGTACTGCTTCAGCGATTTCGAACCAATTTCGCCGGCAACATCCTGCAGAATGTTCGATTCGTAATCCACCGCGCTCAGTGGTTTCAGCCCCACGGCACCCGCCCAGCGCGAAGCCAGCGGCACCGACAGCGCGAAGTAGCCCAGCGTGCCGCTGCCGCTCCGGCTCGAAGCATTGGCATTTTTTATCGTCTTGTACTGGCCAATGTAGCCCGCCTCAAACGTCGTGCGGCTGGTGTAGTACAGCAATGCCGGATTCAACTCGTTCACGTTCACCGAGTTGGGCGCAGCCAGGCCCGTGCCGCCCATGCCCATCTGGCGCACGCCGCCGGTGTTGGCATTGAACTCGCCGAGACCAATACGCGAGTACGGCGAGTTGCCCAGGCCCTGCGCCTGCGCGCCATTGGCGGCCACTGCGGCCACGCCCGCCAGTATCATCCCCAGCACCCGGCCTTCCATCACTTTATTTGTCAACATGATACGCTAAAATCCGATTTAGCCCGAGCAGTACCAGCTCAGGGACGACAAAGATACACTTCGGGAGCCGGGCTGCCAGAAAGGCGGCATCGCCGCCGGTCAGCAGCACGCCCAACCCAGGATGTCGCTGCTGATATTGCGTTAGCAAGCCGTTGATTTCGGCCACCGTACCGTTCACCACGCCACTCAGCAGGCTCCCGGTAGTGGAGTCGCCCACCAGCGGAATCGTTGCATCGGCGGTGGGCAAATCCAGCAGCGGCAGCCGCCCCGTGAAGGCGTGCAGCGCTTGCAGGCGCATCCGCAGGCCCGGCGCAATGCTGCCGCCGTGGTAGGTCTCGTCGGCCGTCACGAGGTCAAACTTCAGCGCCGTGCCCGCGTCGATAACGAGCGTA
>JALYUH010000321.1 GCA_030853985.1 Bacteroidota bacterium
GGACCTCAACCTTCCTCTGACCCTCATGAAACAAGTGTTTCTCCTGGCCGGCCTGCTGGCCGCGCTGCCCGCTGCCGCCCAGAAAAAAAACGCCCAACCTGCGTCTAAAGCCACTGCCGTATCGTCGGCCACGGTCAGCCGCGTCCTCCAGACGCTGGCCGCCGACGACATGCAGGGCCGGGGCACCGGCCAGGCCGGCGGCCTGAAAGCAGCCCAGTTTCTAGCCGCCGAATTCAAGCGCATCGGCTTGAAACCATTGCCGGGTCGCCCCGATTTCGAGCAGACCCTCACCGTGTTTCAGGGCCTTACCAGTCCGGTCGCGGCCGTCATCAGTGGCCAAACGATGGCCCCGCTGCAAGCCATCGCCATTTCCGGCGAGCCCACGCTGCGCTGGACCAGCGAAGACGCCCTGCCGCCGGCCGTGGTCGTCGTCGGCCCCGAGCCGGCCGAGCGTCGCAAGCTGTTTGCCTACCTGCGCCCCACGGCCAATACCCTGGTTTTCGTGGATACCGCCCAGGTGAAAGCCTTCCGCCAGTTGGCCGGGTACGTGGCCAAGGGCACCACCAGCGCCGAGCCGCCCAAGCCTTTTTCTACGGTGTTTGTGCTGGGGCCGAAGCCCGCGACGCTCACCTACCGCATCAGCGCCAGCAGCGTGCTGGAGCCGGTGCAGCTGCGCAACGTGGTAGGTATGCTGCCCGGCCGCGACCCCAAGCGCGCCAAGGAAAACGTGGTTTTCTCGGGCCACTACGACCACCTCGGCTACCTGAAGCCGGTGGCGGGCGACTCCATCGCCAACGGGGCCGATGACGATGCCAGCGGTACTACCGCCGTAGTGGCGCTGGCCGAGTATTTCAAGCAGCAAAACGACAATGCCCGCTCGCTCATCTTCGTGGCCTTCGCGGCCGAGGAGGTAGGTGGTTTCGGCTCCCAGTTCTTTTCGAAGCAGCTCGACCCGCAGCAAGTGGCGGCCATGTTCAACATTGAGATGATTGGCAAGGAAGCCAAATTCGGCCCCAATACGGCCTTCGTTACCGGCTACGAACGGTCCGATTTCGGCAAGCTGTTGCAAGCCAACTTAGCCGGTAGCAAATTTAAGTTCGAGCCCGACCCGTACCCCGAGCAAAACCTGTTTTACCGCTCCGACAACGCCACGCTGGCCCGGCTGGGTGTGCCCGCCCACACCATCAGCACCGACCAGATTCCGACCGATGGCCTCTATCACTCCGTTGATGATGAGGTCGAAAGCCTGAACCTGACCAACATGACGGCCGTCATTCAGGCCATTGCGCAAAGTGCGCGCGGCATTGTGTCGGGTAAGCAAACGCCCACCCGCATCCCGCCCCTCACCGACGACAACCGCTAGCGTAGGTACACTGCCTCCAGCCGGGCCACGGCGGTCCCGCTAATATCCAGCACCCGCAAGGTGTCGCCGTTGATTTCGTAGCTGTTGGCTTGGCCCAAGGCGCGGATGAAGCCGCTTTCCGTCGCAATGGCCGGGCAGCTCATGCGCGTACTCATCAGCGGGCTGAATTTTAGCTCGCTCTCGGTTTCGCTGAAAAAGCTGCCCCGGAAGCGGTTGCAGCTGCCGTTGCCCTCGGCCGTGCCATCGGCGCGGAGCGTGAGGAAGGCCTCGCGGGTATTGGCCGGTACCGTCACGGGCTGGCCGGCCAGCTGCCGCAGTACCCAACGGGTTCCGCGCAACGGGGCATCGGGGGTGACTGGGGAACTGGCAGCTGCCGTTTCCTGCGCAGGACGGGCATTGCAGCCGGCCGCCAGCAGGGCCAGCAGTAAGAAGGAAATACGCATAGAGAACAAGTTGAAAACGCCATTAAAGCAAAAAGCCTGCGTGATAACGCAGGCTTTTTGCTGATTGTTGGGCAGTGGGCGCTTGTCTTTTCTATTGCCCAATTTTGAAGCTAAGGCCGCCGCCCACGGTAGTGGTGCCCGTAGCCGGGCCGCCGAGCAGCCGGCCCGCGTTCACATCGAGGCGCACGCCGGGCACCGGGCGGTAGTAGAGACCGGTGGTAGTACCGGTGTTCAAGGCCTGGCGGCCGTAGCCGTAGGCCTCCACGAAGAAGCCGGTTTTGGCGCTGATGGGGCCATTGAGGGCCAGCGTACCGATGAACTGGCCTTTCTGCAAGTCCTGCACCTGCAGGCCCGGCTGGCTAAACCCGAAGTTGCCTTCGAGGCCAAACCGCTCGCCGAGCTGCTGGCTCACGAGCAAGCGGCCCGACGGCGCCCAGCCCTGCTGCTTGAGGCCTTCACTGCCCGAATTGGGCACCGCCGACTCGGCCAGAATGGCGACCTGCGTGCGGGTATCGTAGTTGGGCGAAAGCATAAACTTGGCGCCCACCACGGCCGGCGCCCAGCCGCTGGCCGACACGGTGCCGGTTTCGGTCGCAATCGTGGGGCCGTCGTGGAAGTAGGGCTGGCTCACGCGCAGCTCCATGCTGTTGAAAAAGCCGATGCGGAGCGTGGCACCGCTCATGCTTTGGGCGAAGCCGGGGCCGCCGGACCGGCGCTGAAAACCGGTTTCGAGCTGGAAGCGGCCGGGCTGCAATACCTGGGCAGTGATGGTTTGCCCGGGACGGTCGGCGCGCATATTGCGAACAAACGGGGCGTCAACGTTAGGGTTGTTTTCTTCAGCCGTGTTCTGGGCCAGGGTGAGGCCGGGGCTGCCCAAAAGAGCAGCGGCGGCCAACAGAGTGGTCTTTCGCATGCTGTAGAGACCGCCGCGCCTACGGCATCGTTCAGGATTCGTTGTGAATGCCCGAATTTTACACGGTTATCTTTGGGCTGAATGGCTGATAATTCGGGCAGCATTCTGCTCCTTAAAGGCACCTATTTCAGCCGTTGAACCGTACAAGCCGCATGGTGCATTTTCGTATTTTTTTGAGCCGTTTGCTGCCCCTGCTGCTGGTGGCGGCTCCCGTTATGGCCCAGTCCACGCTGCCACTTTATGCTGGCAATATTCCCGACTCGCAGCCCAGCGACGTGCGCGAAACCAGCGTAACCGAGTCGGGCAACCGGGTGCGGATTTCTAACGTGGTACAGCCCACGCTCACGGTTTTTTTGCCGGCGGCGGGCACGGCCAACGGCACTTCGGTCGTCATCTGCCCCGGCGGCGGCTACGCTCGCCTTTCGATTGACAGCGAGGGCTACGACGTGGCCAAGCGTCTGAATGAATTCGGGGTGACGGCTTTCGTGCTAAAATACCGCCTGCCCAACGACCAGAGCCAGGTTGATAAGTCCATCGCCCCGCTGCTCGATGCCCAACAGGCCCTGCGCTTCGTGCGTCAGCAGGCGAGCAAGTATCAGTTGAACCCCGAGCGCATTGGTTTGATGGGCTTTTCGGCGGGTGGCCACTTGGCGGCCTGGGCGGGCACCAGCTTTGCCCGGCCCGTGGGCGATGCCCCCGGCCCCGAGTCGGTGCGGCCCGCGTTTCTGGTGCTGCTCTACCCGGTTATCAGTTTCAGCGACTCGCTCAAGCATGGTGGCTCGCGCGATAACCTGCTGGGCAAAAACCCCTCGGCGGAGCTCAGTCGCCAATATTCCAACGAGCTGCAGGTGTCGGCCCAAACGCCGCCCACTTTTCTGGTGCACGCCGAAGACGATAAAACGGTGCCTGTGAGCAATAGCATCGTGTTTTACCAAGCCTGCCTGCGCCACGGTGTGCCCGCCGAACTGCATCTTTATCCCCGCGGGGGCCACGGCTTCGGCCTGAACAACACGACTACGCCCGACCGTTGGACCGACCGCCTGCGCAACTGGTTCGATTCCAACGGCTGGCTCACCAGATAGATGAGAATACCAATACCCGTTGTTGGCGCGCTGATTTTGGGGGTGGCCTTGGCCGTGGCCCTCACGGGGTGCGAGCAAAAGGCTTACCTGACCGAAAAGCGCGCTTCGCCGGTATCGATGGGTGTCGAGCCGGCGGCCGCGCCGTCGATACCTGCCGCGCCGCCGGTGGTAGCTGCGTCCCGGCCGGTGGTGTCGGCTGCCGCGCCGGTGTACCGTCCGGGCTGGGCGCCACCGGCGATGCTCGACACGGCCGTGGTGTTTGGCGGCAAGCCCTTCCGCCTGCGCGTTGAAGCCGAAACGGACTCAACCCAGCGCCTGAAAACCACTTATCAGCCCTACCCAGGCCATTTTGAAGTGGCGCGGGGATATCAGGGGCGCTTCACGTTTGCGCTGCACGACGCGGCGGGCCAGCAGGTTTTTCGTCGCCAGCTGCGCAAAGCCGACTTTTACAAGTCGGCCGGGCAGGATATTGTAACCGAAAGCGAAGCCTATCGCCCCGAGCTACTGGCTTACAGCGCGGCCTTCGGGGCCCTGGTCTTTACGGTCGATTTTATGGTGCCCGACAGTGACGTGGGCGCGCAGGCCGTGCTCATGCTCGACCTCACCGGTCGGGTGCTGCGCATCAGCGACGGGCGTGCGCCCGGCAGCGGGGCCGACTGCGACCCGGCCCTCACGCCCAACGGCCGCGCCCTGCTCACGGGCTCTGAGCTGCTGCGACCGGGCCAGCCCGCCCTGCGCCTGCACCGCGCCGATGCCGACCTAGCCGGCGCGTTTCTGCTTTCCGACACCACCGTGCTGGTAGTGTACGCGCTGGGCAAGTCGCACCTCATCCACGCGCCCGGCGAACCCGATACGTACGGCCGCACTCCCACGCCGCAGCAGCAGCGCGCGCCCAATGCGCAGGTGCGCCACATTGCCACCGGACGGGTGCTAAGCCGCTTCCGCTACGCCGGTTTCTACGAGGAGCTGGGCTATACCATTCCGCGCGGCTATGTCGCAGGCACGCATTATTTGCTCGATGAGCAACGCGGCCTGCGCCTAGTGCCGGCCGGCGCGCCCGCCCGCACTTCCGAAGTGCGCTTCGCGGCCATGCCCCGCTTCGCGCCGCCGCAGCGCCGCAGCGAAGTGCGCATCGAGTTGCAAAGCAGCGCCACTAGCTTCGCATTTTATGTGGATACGACTAGTCAAATCCCGCGCATCCGCTACCAGCGGTTAGCGGATTAGGGCTGTAGGGCAGCCTTTTAGTTCGCGTTTCCGACGGTATCACGATTGCCAAACCGCCTGGGACGCGGACTTTCAGAGTCCGCGCTACAGCCCTTCCAACACTCGCGCAATCTCCTTAAAAAGCGGCCGGGCCGCCACTTGCGGCTGCACGCAGCGCCGCTGCAAGTCCCAGAGCGTTGCGCTGGCTTCGGGGGCTTCATCGGCTTCGAGGCAGTGGGTTAGCAGCTCTTCGAGCAGGCAACCAAAGGCGCGCGCTTCCAATTGCTGCAACGCAGTGGCGGTGGCAGCTTCTTCGGGGGCGAAAAAGCAGGCGGCCCCGAAGTCGCCCAGCAGGGCCTCCCCAGTTGGGGTGTTGAGGATGTTGTGGGCGTATAAATCGCCATGCAGGATGCCCTGGGCGTGCAGGTGAGCCGTTGCGCTGGCAATGCCCTGGGCAATGCGCAGGGCAGTTTCGAGGCGGAATTCGGTGCCGGGCGCGTACACGTCGCGGGTGCAGGTGGCTAGGCTGGGCGGCCCGGCCAGGTTACCGAAAGCGGGGTCAATCAGCTCCAGCACTAAGCCTTCGGCCCCGGCCGGGTGCTGGCTGATTTTGCCCTGCACCGCAATCAGATGCGGGTGGGGGCCGGCGCTGATGCAGGCGGCCATTTCGCTGTGCGGCAGCCCGTCGCTCGTCACCGCGCCCTTGAATAGCTTCACCGCTACTTCGGGCGGGGTGGCGTGAGCGCGCCGGGCGCGGTAAATCACGCCGGAAGCGCCTTCGCCGAGCTGCTGCTCGATGCGCAAATCGGCCCAATCAATCGAATGAATGAGATGGCGGGCCAGCGCCGCCGCCTCGGCCGCTTCGGCAAACGGGTTGCCGGCGTAGGCCAGCCACGCGAGGCGCGGCAGCTGCAACAGCCACGCCGGCAGCGATGTGAGGCGGTTGGCGGCGATGCGCAACAGCTCCAGATTCGTGCAGTTGGCCAGCGTTTCGGGCAGGTTCGTGAGGCGATTGCCGGCCAGCATCAGCTTCTGCAACTGGTGGCAGTTGCCGATTTCGGCGGGGAGTTCCTCCAGCTGATTATCAGTGAGAATGAGCCAGCGTAGGGT
>JALYUH010000334.1 GCA_030853985.1 Bacteroidota bacterium
CACGCTCCCCGCCAGCAATGGTGGCTTTAGCCCGGGTGTTCACCTCTTCCCATTCCGAACAGAGTCGTTAAGCCCCGGTGCGCCTATGGTACTGCCTTCACCGGTGGGAGAGTCGGTCGCCGCCAACTTTTTACAAGAAAATCCTCTTGGATGCTTTCATCAGCAACCAAGAGGATTTTTGCTGTTGTTCTAGGTTTCCGAAAAAAAAGAATAGGTCTGATGATTTTAGCGTTTTAATCGTTGATTTGCTTATGCAATTGATGTATCCCTGGTTTTTGGTTGGCTTGCTGGCAGTAGGTATTCCCATTGTAATCCATTTATTACAGCTACGACGGCCTCAGCGACTGCTGTTTACAAATACAGCTTTCATACTTGAGGTGGCGTTAGTGACAGTCAGGCATCGCAACGTGCGGCGGTGGTTGCTGTTGTTGATGCGCATAATGGCGGTGGGGGCTTTGGTATTGGCTTTTTGCCAGCCATTTATTCCGGCTCAGCAAGCATATACGGTTGAGAATAAGCTTGAAGTTTTGGTTGATAATTCGCTTAGCATGCAGAGAAGGGGGGGACATGGTCAGCTTTCGGCTTTCGATGAAGCTGTTGAGCAAGCACGAAGCATTGATAAAGCGGTGCCAGTAGGAGGACGGTTGCAATTAGTGAATAGTGGAAATGCATCATTGCTACCTACTGCTTATCAGAGAGCCCTTGATGAGTTGAAATTAAGCATTCGAAATCCTGCTTTATTGCTTCATAAGCAGGATGTGGTGGCAGAGCGTGGCAACCCACTGTATTTATTTTCTGATTTTCAGAAGGACATGGTTGATGTCAAGAAATTGGCAGAACTTAAAGGCCGGGAGGTGATATTGGTGCCAGTGGTAGGCCGGCAAGCGGCTAACGTGTATGTGGATAGTTTGTGGCTGGACGATGCTTTTGTGCGGGTGCGTACTAACGTGGGGCTGCATATTCGGGTGCGGAATGGTGGTGAGATAAAGGCACTTGATTTGCCGGTGAAGGTTTTTTTGGGAACGCGGCAGGTGGCGGCTTATCGGGTGACAGTGGAACCGGGGCAGGCATCGATTTCGGTGGTGCAGGTACAGGTGTCGGGTAATGCACTGGTGCAGGGACGAGTGGTGACGGAGGATGCACCGGTGGTTTTTGATAATATCTATTACTTTACGCTGCAACCGGCAGCGGCTATTCGGGTATTGGAAATTGGGGCGGAGCCAGTGGCAAAGCAGCTTTATGGGAATGAGCCGTTATTTTCCTACGCTTTCGTTAAGCCCCAGAATGTGGACTATGGAGCATTGCAGCGGGCAAACCTAGTAGTGGTGCGGGAGGTAGAACGGGTGGAGGCGGGCTTGCGAGATGGTTTGCTTGGGGTGGTGAAGCGGGGCGGGAGTGTGGTGGTAGTGCCGGCGAGCGCGACTAATAGCCATGATTCATACCAACAATTGTTTAAGATTTTGGGGCTAGGGACGGCTCAGTGGGAGGTGGCGACAACGACTCCGGAACTGCGCGAGGTGGCGATGCCGAGTGGGCGCGAGCCGTTTTTTCGGAATGTATTCGGGGCGCAGCAGCGGGCGGCTACTATGCCTCGGGTTGCGCCGGTATTGCGGTGGCCGCGTACGGGGACGGATATTTTGCGCCTGCGGGATGGGGAGAGCTACCTAGCCAATTTCGCAAGCGGGGCGGGGCAGGTGTATGTTTTCTCGGCTCCTTTTTCGCAACAGTATGCTGACTTTTTGTCGCATGCGCTGTTTGTGCCGGTGATGTACCGGATGGCGATGCTGAGCTACCAGCATGACCAACTGCCAGCCTACCGGTTGACGCAAGGTTCGGTAACGCTAAAGCTGCCAGGGACGGAAGTGGTGGGCGCGGCGGCTGGGAGAGCGGATGAGGCCAGCTTTCGATTGGTGAAGGACAGTGTGGTGTTGATTCCGGCGCAACGCGTGGTGACGAATGAGTTGCGTCTGGATTTGCCGGAGGGCATGGATGCGCCGGGCTTCTATCAGGTGCAGCGCGCAGGCCGGGTGCTCACAACGCTGGCTTTCAACCAGGATAAGCGGGAGTCGGAGCTAGCGGCGTATTCGGCCAATGAATTGCGGCAGCTGATTGGACCAAATCACCCTAATATCAAGGTAGTGGAAAGCGGCGTGGATGGTGCGGGACTGGCCCGGCACCAGGCCGAGCAAACGGGCCAGCCGCTGTGGCGCTACTGCCTGCTGCTGGTGCTGCTGGCGCTGCTGGCCGAAGCATTGCTGGTGCGCTTTGGGGGGCGCCCGGCCAAGGCGAGCCGCGCGACAGTGGCGGCGTAGGCGCGCGGATGGACGCAAACAAGGGTGACGACGACTTATCGGGCGTAACTTGCCGCTTTAATTGGTGAGACGATTTTATGGCTGCCCCGACCCGAGAACCGGATACCCGCGAAATGAATGTGCCTGCGGGAGCGGTGAAACAGTTGGCCCTGCGCTTCGGGGGTGGTGCAGGGTTGGCTTGCGTGCTGTGGATGGTGGGCCTGCAGCTGAGCGGTAGCAACGGCTTTGGACCAAAGCAGATTCTGGCGCAGCTGTTGGTGCCGCTGGCGGTGGTGGCGAGCCAATGGCTGCTGCGCAAGGCGGCCAAGCCCAATAAGCCGGGCCTGGTGGCTTCGTTGGGAGTAGGCTTGCTGACGGCGCTGCTGGCGGCGGCTATCTCTACTGCGGGCGTGGTGGGGCTGGCGTACGGGGCGGGCGAGCCGGCCATTGCGCGGCACCGGGCCGAAGTGCTGGAGATTGTGCAGGCGCAGCAGCGCGAAAACCCGAAGGCGGTGGCATCGGCAGCGGTGCAGCGGCAGCAGGTGGCGCAGGTGCAGCAGATGACGGTGGGCAACATGGCGACGAGTAACTTTTTGCAGGTGCTGGTGCTGGGATTGGTGCTGGCCGTGCCGGCCGGAATATTTCTGCGCGAATAATTCGCTTTACTTTGCGGCTCACTTTTACCTAAACCACCTGCTGCAACCACCATGGAAACCAACACTACGCCCGTTACAACGACTTCGGTCGGCCTGCGCTACGGCTTGCTCACCGGCCTGGTCAGCATTATTATCTCGTTCGGACTATTTGTCGCGCACCAGGAAACCAGCCCGTTGCGCTACGCTTCGTTTGCGGTGCTAATTGCCGGCCTGGTGCTGGCCATGCAAAATTTTAAACAAAACAACCAGGGTTTCATGAGCTTTGGCCAGGGCGTGGGCATTGGGGCAGTACTGTCGGCGGTTGTTGGGGTGCTGTCGGGGATTTTTTCCTACGTGTACATGACCTTCATCGACCCCGAGGTGGTCGGGCGGATGACGGAGAAAATCCGGGCCGATATGGAGGCTCGGGGAGGCATGACCGACGAACAGATTGACCAGGCAATGGCCATGTCGGCCAAATTTATGAACGGCCCGTTCACGCTGATTGCCGCCTTGCTGGGTACCGTTTTGGTCGGGGTAGTGCTGGCGATGGTTATATCGGCGTTTATTAAAAATGCCCAGCCCGAATTTGAATAAGCCCGCTGCTACTTTTCCGGTGGAGATTTCCATCGTTATTCCGTTGCTCAACGAGGCTGAGTCGTTGCCCGAGCTCACGCGCTGGATTGCGCGGGTGCTCGAAGCGCGCGGGCTGACGTACGAGGTGCTGCTGATTGACGACGGCTCGACCGACGACTCGTGGGCCGTGATAGAAGCCCTGGCAACCACCGACGACACGCTGCGCGGCATCCGCTTCAACCGCAACTACGGGAAGTCGGCGGCGCTGAACGTGGGGTTTGAGGCGGCGCGGGGCCGGGTGGTGTGCACCATGGACGCCGACCTGCAGGACTCGCCCGAGGAGCTGCCGGAGCTCTACCGCATGATTGTGGAGGACAAGTACGACCTGGTGAGCGGCTGGAAGCAGAAGCGCTACGACCCACTGTCGAAAACCATTCCGACCAAGCTTTTCAACAAGGCCACGCGGGCAATGTCGGGCATTCAGCTGCACGATTTCAACTGCGGGCTAAAATCGTACGACGCGCGGGTGGTGAAGAGCATTGAGGTGTATGGCGAAATGCACCGCTACATTCCGGTGCTGGCCAAGTGGAACGGCTTCCGCAAGATTGGCGAGAAAGTAGTGCAGCATCAGGAACGCAAGTACGGCTACACCAAATTCGGGCTGGAGCGCTTCGTGTTTGGGTTTCTGGATTTGCTGAGCATTACGTTCGTGGGCCGGTTCCGGCGCGCGCCGATGCACTTTTTTGGTACGCTGGGCACGCTGTCGTTCCTGTTGGGGCTGCTGATTTCGTTTTGGCTGATGGGCGAGAAGGTATGGCTGTCGCTGCACAACCTCAAAGCCCGGCAGGTAACGGAGCAGCCGCTGTTTTTTCTGGCCCTTACGGCCGTGGTGGTGGGTGTGGTGCTGTTTGTGGCGGGTTTTCTGGGCGAGATGGTGCAACTAAACGGCCCGAAACGCAACGACTACCTGGTGCGCGAAACGCTGAACTGAAAACATGAAAGTTGTTATTATCGGTCCGGCTTACCCCTTGCGCGGCGGGCTGGCCACCTACAACGAGCGGCTGGCGCGAGCTTTCCGCGAGGCGGGCGACGAGGTGCGGCTGGTGACGTTTTCGCTGCAATACCCGGATTTTCTGTTCCCGGGCCAGACGCAGTTCAGCACCGAGGCGGGGCCGGCCGATTTGGCTATCGAGGTCAGTTTGAACTCGGTGAACCCGCTGAGCTGGCTGAAGGTAGGGCGGCGCTTGCGGGCGGAGCGGCCCGATTTGGTGGTGTTCCGGTTCTGGCTGCCGTTTATGGGGCCGGCGCTGGGCACGGTGGCGCGGCTGGTGCGCGGCAACGGCCACACCCGCGTGGTGGCGATTACCGACAATGTGATTCCGCACGAGAAGCGACCCGGCGACGGGCCGCTGACGCGCTACTTTTTGAGTGCTTGCGATGGGTTCGTGACCATGAGCCGCGCGGTGCTGGGCGACTTGCAGCGACTGGGCTTCGGGCGGAAGCCGGCGCTGTACCGGCCACATCCGCTGTACGATAATTTCGGGCCGATACGGCCGCAGGGGGCCGCGCTGGCGGCGTTGGGGCTACCGACGGACTCGCGCTACCTGCTGTTCTTCGGGTTTATTCGGGCGTATAAGGGGCTGGATGTGCTGCTGGAGGCCTTTGCCGATGCGCGGCTAGTGGCCCTGCCAGTGAAGCTGATTATTGCCGGCGAATTTTACGAAAATGCCGCGCCGTATGAGGCGCTCATCAAACAATACGACCTGGAAAGCCGGCTGGTGCGGGCCACCGATTTCATCCCCAACGAGGCGGTGGCCGACTACTTCTGCGCGGCCGACCTCGTGGTGCAGCCCTACAAAAACGCCACGCAAAGCGGCGTCTCGCAGATTGCCTACCACTTCGAACGGCCCATGCTGGTGACCGACGTGGGCGGCCTGGCCGAGCTGATACCGGCCGGCGAGGTGGGCTACGTGGTGCCGCCCACGGCGGCGGCTCTGGCCGAGGCGCTGGTCGATTTCCTGACCCACCCCGAAAAGCAGGCGCACTTCGAGGCCGGCACGCGGCGGGTGAAGCAGCAGTTTTCGTGGCCCGTGATGGTGGCCGCGCTCAAGGAGGTGGCGGGGAAGTAGCGCGAATTTGCAGTGCGCGTTCCCGCGCCTTTCGAACGGTTTGCTGGCGCTAGCGGGCTGGGGCTGCGCACGCTGTGGGCGGGGCTGGTGGCGGGCCGCTGGGTACCACCGACG
>JALYUH010000364.1 GCA_030853985.1 Bacteroidota bacterium
GGCAAAGGATTGGCAGAAATCATGGGCGGCAAGCTGTTTTTACGGCGCAAGATAATGGGCGGCCGAAATTGCAGGCTATTTAGCAGCGGCGGGAGTTGCCTGGCGGAGCAGACGGGCGGCGGCCCCACCGGGCTCGCAATGGGCGGCAGCAACACAATTGGGGCCGCGCCCAAACATTGCGGCGAGCCAAACGTCTTTAGAAGTCCAAACTTCAGCCATTCCCCATGCCCACCATCACCATTGCCTCCAATTCCGCCCGGCCGCTCACCGTCAATCGCCTCGGCTACGGCACTATGCGCCTCACCGGCCCCGAAATATGGGGCGAGCCCGCCGACCGGCCCCAGGCGCTGGCCATCCTGAAAAAAGCCGTGGAGTCGGGTGTCCATTTCCTCGACACCGCCGACTACTACGGCGAGGACGTCACCAACCGCCTCATCGTGGAGGCCCTGCACCCCTACCCGGCCGACCTCGTCATCTGCACCAAAGTGGGGGCCACCCGCCGGCCCGACAAAAGCTGGGTACCCTTCAACACGCCCGAAAACTTGCGCACCGCCATCGACAACAACCTACGCACCCTGAAGCGCGAGCAGATGCAGCTGGTGCACCTGCGGCTGATGGGCCACGGCACGGTGCCGCTGGAGGAGCAGCTCGGGGCCATGTTCGAGTTGCAGCAGGAAGGCAAAATCCAGCATGTGGGCCTGAGCAACGTGACCCGCGCCGAGCTGGAAGCCGGCCTGCAGCTGGGCGAGATTGCCACCGTCGAAAACATGTACGGCTACGGCCAGCGCACCACCCTGCTCACGCCCCACGGTGCCAGCCCGGGCGGCGAGGAAGTGCTCGACCTGTGCGAGGCCCACGGCATCCCGCTCATTCCCTTTTTCTCGCTTATCAACTCGCTGCCGAAGGCCGACAGCAAAATCGCCGAAATTGCGCGGAAGCACGGGGCCACCGAAGCCCAGATAAACCTGGCCTGGCTGCTGCACAAGTCCCCCTGGATTCTGCCGATTCCGGGCACGTCGTCGCTGGCGCATTTCGAAGAGAATATGAAAGCGGCTGACATCAAGCTGAGCGCGGAGGACATGGCGTACCTGGGGTAAGCCGGCCGGCGCGCGGCTGCGACGCGCGCCCGCAACTCCATACTATCCGTTGCTTCCCCTTCCCCCCTCCCGACGCCATGCTCATCAACATTCTGCGCCAGCTCTTTGCCCGCGACCTGAACCGCCTGCACCAGGAAATTGGCCTCTACCACGACGAGGCCCGCATCTGGCAGGTCGAAAAAGGCATTGCCAACTCGGCGGGCAATCTCACGCTGCACCTGGTCGGCAACCTGAAAACCTACATCGGGGCGCAGCTCGGCGGCGTGGCCTACGCCCGCGACCGCGACCAGGAATTCGCGCTGAAAGGCGTGCCCCGCGCCGAACTGCTGCGGCAGGTGGCCGAAACCCGCGACGTGGTAGACCAGGCGCTGAGCCAGCTGGAAACCAGCGCCCTGGCCGCCGAATACCCGCTGCTGGTGTTCGAAGCCAAAACCACGACGGAGTATTTCCTGGTGCATCTGGCCGGCCACCTCGCCTATCACCTGGGCCAAATCGACTACCACCGCCGCCTGCTGGACGGGCCGGGGACCGCGCAGGCCGCCGCCCGCGGTGGCCAGGCGGCGCGGGGCTCCGGGCCCGGTTTCCCGGCGTAGCTACGAAGCAAAGCAAACCTAAACTGGGCGTATTTAGCACCATGAAACGCAGCTTTTGGTATGGCATCGGGGCGCTCCTGCTGTTCGCGGCTCCGGCCCCGGCCCAGTCCCTGTCGGGCGTGTGGCAGGGCGTCGAAACCGATACCGACCAGCCCGGCGGCTACTGGCCCACCGTCCTCCGGCTACAGAAAAGCCAGGGGACGGCCGTGTTCGGCATTCTTTACGAAGAAGTGGGCACCAGCCCGGGCATCTCGGTCACGTTCCGGATGCAGGGCCAGCGCACCGCCACCGGCCTGCGCCTGCAGCACGGCGAAAAGCTGAACGAAACCGGCCGCACCTCCGGCAATGTCTGGTGCGACGGCTCCATCACCTTCACCTACGACCCGGCCCTGGAAAAGCTCACCGGCCGCGCCACTTACCGGCCGCTGGCCGAATGTTCGGTGGGCACCATCACCCTCTACCGCATCCGGCTGAAATCGGCGGCCACGGTGCCGGCCGGGGTTGAAAGCACCCTGCGCGTGTCGGGCCGCAGCGTGCGCTGGTTTGCCGATGCCGAGTTAAAGCAGCCCCTGGCCGCCGGCAATACCTACCGCGCCCGGCTCAGCAAAACCACCACCTTCTACCTGCGGCAGAGCTACTACCCCACCCAGGAAAGCCCAGTGGTGCCCATCACCATCCGGGTAAGTGGCCCGCTCCCCAAAGCCCCGCCGCCCAAGGCCGCCCCAAAGCCTCCGCCGCCCGCCCCCGCCGATACTGCCGCAGCAGCCCCTGCCCCTACGCCTATTCTGCCCGCCACGCCGGCCCCGGTGGTACTGCCCACGGTCCTCTTCAAAACCGGCCAGCCCGAGCTGCTGCCCGGCTCCGGCCCCGCCCTGCGCCAACTGGCGGCCGAGCTCAAAGCCCGCCCCCAGCTGCGGCTGCGCATTGCCGGCCACGCCGACAAAGTAGGCGAACCCGACAAAAACCAGGTGCTCTCGGAGCAGCGCGCCGAGGCCGTGAAAAAGTTTCTGGTGCAGGCCGGCATCGCGGCCGAGCGCCTAAGCACCGTGGGCTACGGCGACACCCGCCCGCGCTACCCCTCGCCCGACGTGCGCAACCGCCGCGTAGAGGTCGAGGAGATGAAATGAGCTTACTTC
>JALYUH010000366.1 GCA_030853985.1 Bacteroidota bacterium
GCCCTGGGCCGCGGCCAGCGCCGCCACCGTCTGGCCCGCCCCCGCCAGCAGCTCGGCCGGGTCGAAGGGCACGTTGTTGAGCTGCAGGTGATGGGCCGTGATTTTGGCCATGTCCAGCACATCGTTCAGCAGGCTGAGCAGGTGGTTGCCGGCCTGCTGCATGGCGTTCAAGTATTCGGTTTGCTGGGCCGAAAGTGGGGTTTTATGCAGCAGCGTGGCCATGCCCAGCACCCCGTTCAGCGGCGTGCGGATTTCGTGGCTCATGCGGGCCAGGAAAGTTTCCTTGGCCTGCGCATTGTCGTCGGCCTCGCGCTTAGCCTGCTCCAGGTCGCGCCGGGCCAGCAGCCCTTCCGTCACGTCGTAGCCCGAGGCCACCACGTAGGGCGGGTAGCCTTCCTCCCTGACGGGGTAGGTGTAGTAGTTGAGGTAGCGCCGCTGGCCGGCACTGGTGAGAATGCGGATGACGCGCGGCTGCGGCAGGCTGGCCTCGTTGCCGTCGAGGTAGGCTTGCAGCATATCGCGGTTTTCGCCCGGTAGCAGGTCGAGCAGGTTGCGCCCGAGTAGCTGCGCCGCTGGCACGCCCATCAGCTGCTCGATGGCCGGGTTCACCGTCAGTAGTATTCCCTGCAAATCGTGGGTGCAGATGAGCGCCTGCGAGTAGCGCACGAGGTCGTGGTACTGCTTTTCGCGGCGCTCCAGCGCCTGGCGGGCGCGCTTCCGCTCCGTCACGTCGGTGCCGATGGTGAGCACGCCCAACTGGCCATTGGCGCGGCGCATCGGCTGCTTGTACACCTGGTAGTAGAGCTGTTCGCCGGTGAGCAGGGTCAGGGGCATTTCGCGGGTGTGGGGCTGGCCAGAGGCCAGCACCTCCTGGTTGAAGGTATGCATGTCGGCTATCTCCTGCGTCACGATAGCCGACTTGGGCTCGGTTGGCATCAAATGGGCCGAATGGGCGATGTGCTCGTTGAAGGCGCGGTTTGCGAACGAGATTTTCTTTTCCGGCTCCACCAGGTAAAGCACGTTGGGCAGCGCATCCACAATCTGCCGGATAAAGGCCTCCTGCTCGCGCAGCATGTCCTGCACCTGGTGCTGCAGGTTTTCGGCCGCGTAGCGGGCCGTGATGTCGATGCCCGAGCCCACCACCAGCCGTAGCGCCCCATCGGGGCCGAATACGGGGCGCAGGTGGCGCACCATCAATTGGGGGTGGCCCCGGCGGTCGGTGCGGGTTTCTTCCCAGGTCACGTCGGTGCGGGTGCGCACGGCCAGGTCGAAATACTGCTCGCGCTGCTGGCCCAGCTCGGGGTGCTGGGGCTGGCGCTGGGCAAAGTACTCGGTATTGCTCATGCCAATGAGGTTCTGACGAATAACCGGGTCCGATACAGCCGCTGGGTTGACGAACCGGAAGCGGTGCTCGGCATCGAACACGGCCACATCGAACGGCAGCAGGTTCAGCACCGACTCATAAAATTCCTGCTGCTGAAGCACTTGCTCGGCAGCCCGCTTGCTTTCGGTGAGGTCGATGCCCAGGCTGATAACCAGGGGCGTGCCGGACAAGCCTTCCACCAGGCGGTACCGGAACAGGGCGTGCCGGGCCGACCCATCGGCGGCCGGAAAGCTTTCCTGCCACTGCACTTCGCGGCCGGTGCGCATCACTTCGGCAAAAGCAGCCGCGCGCTGCCGCACGCTGCTGGCCGGGCGCTGGCGGCGCACGCAGGTTTCGGTGCTGGTTCTGCCCAGCATCCAGGCCCGCAGGGCCGGGTCGGGCTCAATGGCCGCGTTCAGAAACAGGTAGCGGTGCTCATCGTCGAACACGGACACGGCGGTGGGCACCTGGGCCAGCACGCTTTCGTAAAAACCGCGCTGGCGAACCAGCCACTCCTCGGCCAGCCGCCGGGCGGTTATGTTGCTGAAATAGAGCGTTACATCGGCCTGGCCGGGCACCGGCGCGGCCGTTACGAGGTAGTGCTGGCCGGCCACCGTCAGCTCCTGCGGCATCAGCGTGGGTCCTTGTTTTACGGCCCGGGCCTGCTCCAGCAACAAGGGTAGCACCTCGGCCGGGCTCGTGCGTAGCGCAGCCACCAGCGGGGCGGCGGCGGGGTTGGCGTAGCGCACTTCGCCACTGGGGGCCAGCCGCAGAATGGGGTTGGGGCTTTGCTCGGGCACGGCGGCCAGCAGGCGCTGGTGCTGCTCGCGCCGGTGGGTGCGGGTCATGTCGCGGTAGCAGATGAGGCGGCCGGCGCCGGCCTCGTCCAGCACCAGATAATCGAGCACCAGCCGGCGGCCATCGCGCAGCACAAAGGTCTCGCCGAGCACGGTTTGGCCGGCCACGTGCAGCGCCCAGACGCGGGTGGTGAAGGCGGCCGGGTCGGCAAAGGCCTCGTCGATAAACAGCTGCCCGGGCGTGAAGGGCGGCGGCCCGGCCACGGGCTCCAGGCCAAACATGCGCCAGAAATGGGGGCTCACGTACTGAATCAGGCCATTGACATCGATGAGCACCACGCCCAGGCGCAGGGGGTGCACCAGCTTACCAATCTGGGTATGCAGGGTGTGGAAGGGCTCGGCCGCCGGCTGCTCGATGGCGGCCAGCCGGGCGCGCATTTCGGCCAGCTCGGCTTCGGCCTGCTCGCGCCGGGTGCGCTCAGCCGCCAGCTGCTGCGCCCATTCGGCATCGGAAAAGGAGGAAGCAGCGGACATGGCCAAAACGCGAGGTGAACCAAAAACGCAGCCCCGCCCGGCAGAACCGCCCCGCGAACGGAACCAAGGAACCAGCTTTCAGGAGCTACGCAAAGTAAACAGAACCACCCCAAGTGGCAGTACCAGCCCTGTTTTTTTTGCGAAAAAATCCCGTCGCGAACAACAGCACATTACTTTACCGGCTATTTTTCAGCCTGATAGCAGTAATCCGTCTTGGCGCCGCGAGTGGGCTTGCCTTGGCCCAAATCCGGCCGCCGATGGCCGGACCGGGGTTGAGAAACTCCCGAACTGGCCGCGCCAATACCTCCCCGCCAGGCCGGCCCAACGGTTTTGACCTGGCCACGGAGCGCATCCTTGCGTGTTGCCGTTGCACAACCGGAACCGCACCGTGCGCTCGTCATTGTTCAACCACCAGCCACAACCATACGTCGCGCCTCCCGCGTCAAATCCAGCAGCAGCCGGCACAGGTCGGCTTCCTCATAGGGCTTGGTGAGGCAGGCATTCCTGCCGGCGGCGATGTAGCCAATGCGGCCGGCCTCGAAGGCATTGGCGGTGAGGGCGGTGAGAGCGATGATGGGCGTGTTGGCGCGGTCGAGGTCGGAGTGTGCCCGAATGGCGATGGTAACTTCCGCCCCGCTGAGGCCCGGCATGCGCATGGCGAGAATGGCCGCATCGGAAGGGCGCTCCCGCAGCCGCGTCAGGGCGTCGAGGCCGTTGCTCATGGCTTGCACCAGCACACCCCAGGGCTCCAGCACCACCACGGCAATCCACTGGTTGACGAGGTTGTCGGTCGGCGTCGCCGGCCACGCGGGGCGCGGCCGTGCGCAATGGGCCTTCCCCCATCCGCAGACCCGGGCACCGGCGGCAGCCCAAACAGCGCCCAGAAGCGCTGGTTGACGAATTGAATCTGGCCTTCGTGGTCCACCAGCGCCAGGCCCGCCTGCAAATTCTGCACGAAGGAGATGAGCTGAATGTGGTAGCGTAGGGCACTGCTGGCCATGGTAGCCACCTGCTGCTCGAGAACCGCAACGCGGGCGCGAGCCGCAGCCAGCGAGGCTTGTGCCTGCTGGCCTTGGGTGCGCTCGGGGGCCGCTTGCGCCGCGGCAGCGGCGCCGGAGTGGGCCGCAACGGACATCGGTAGCGAGCGAAATAAGCCGGGGAGCTGCACAGCCGGACCCAGCAGTATAAACAATCGACGAGGGCGCCGGCCACCGATAGCTTAGCTGGCAAACGCAACGTTGGCCCAAGGAAGATAAGGCATACTAAGCAAACAGTATCAATAGCTTTAGTCAAGCAAATCAATTGATTTGCATTAATGTTTGTATATGAATTCAGTTGAGAATGCCTGTCTTTTTGATTCGAACGCGAATAAATTGTGCCCGCATTTTTATGGGCAGTCATAGCTTCGCCCCTTCGTTGCCCAATCCGTCATCATTTCCCCTCGGCCACTGCCTTCCGGAGCCCCGACCGCTTTGCCCGGCATACCTGCCGCCGGGCTTTCTTCTGCCCCACCGTGTCCCTCAAACTCAAAATCCGTCTCAGCGTTTTTTTGCTCCTCGTGCTCCTGCTGGGGCTGGGCAGCTACGCTTTTTTCACCATTCGCTACCTTGAGCACGGGGCGCACGGCATCGAGCAGGCCGATTTCAACGCGGCGCGCGTTGCGGTGCTGGCGTTTTTGGCGGCTGGCACGGCGGTGGGCATCACCATGATGGTACGCCTGCCGCGCATGGTGGTGCGCCCGCTGCACCGCCTCACCGCCGACATGGAGCGCGTGGCCGGCCCCGGCCCCGCCACCCGCGTGGCCGTGGGCAAGCGCGACGAAGTGGGCACCGTGGCCGCCACCGTGAACCTGGTGCTGAGCCAGGCCCAGGACGAGCGCCGCGCCACCCTGGCCGAGCTCTTCACCGAGCGCAACCGCATGCAAAGCCTCGTGCGCAGCCTCGATGAGGGCCTGCTGCTGCTCGATGAGCACGGCACCATTGTGCTGGCCAACCCCGTGGCCTGCGACCTGCTGGGCCTGCCCCAAACCCAGCTGTTGGGCCAGCCCGCCGCCGCCGTGGCCGCGACCAGCGAGCTGCTGCGCGACCTGTTAATCCCACTGGCCGAGGCTAACCTGGCCGGCGATGCCGTGCCCGACCCCGTGTTCACGTTTCGGCACAAGGGCGATGCGCCGCACTACCAGCTCAGCATTAGCCCCATCGAGATGGCGGCCGGGCCGGGCAGCAAAGTGGTCCCGGCGGGCTACATTTTCTGCCTGCGCAACGTGTCCGAGTTCAAGAAGCTCGATGAGATGAAGTCGGCGTTTCTGGCCACGATTTCGCACGAGCTGAAAACACCGCTGGCCAGCATCAAGCTCAGCCTGATGCTGTTGCAGCACGAGCGCACCTCCGATGCCGAGCGCCGGACCCTGGCGGCAGGAATTGGCGAGGAAACCCAGCGCCTGCTGCACATGGTGGGCCAGCTCATCGACGTGTCGCGCCTCGATGCGGGCGCGGGCATCAAGCTCGATGTGAAGCCCTTGCACCTGCCCGAAGTGGTGGGCTACGCCACCCGCACGGTGCTGCCCCAGCTGCGCGACAAGCAGCTGCAGCTCGATTTGCAGCTGCCCGAGGGCCTGCCGCTGGTGCAGGCCGACGTGGAAAAAACCACCTGGGTGCTCATCAACCTGCTCTCGAACGCTATCCGGTACTCGCCGGTGGGCGCGCCGCTGGTGGTGCGGGCCGTGGCCTGGGGCGAAATGGTGCGCGTGAGCGTGGAGGACTGCGGCCCGGGCATCGCGCCGGAGTTTCATAAGCGCATTTTCCAGCGGTTTGCGGGCGTGCCGGGGCAGGTGAGCCAGGGCGGCAGCTCGGGGCTGGGGCTGAGCATCGCGCGCGAGTTCATCGATGCGCAGGGCGGGCAGCTGTGGGTGGAAAGCCGGCCCGAGTGCGGCAGTTGCTTCCTGTTTACGCTGCCGCGGGGGTAGGCGAATTTGAGGCGTGTGTCTGCCCGGGTTTCCGGTTGTTTGCGGCCGGGCTGCGTACTGTTGAGCATCGCGGTGGCCGCCAGCCGCTGCTTTTTTCAATCCGAAACGCAACTCTATGACTGCCCCCACGCCCACTTTCACCGTCGAACGCCTCACCTTCAACACCCTCACCGAGCTGCCCCGCTCCTGGCAGGCGGCCGACTACCGCGCCCTGCTCACCCAGCTCAACTTCGACAACCCCGAAGCCCTGCCCGAGGCGGAACTCAAGGAAATGACCCAGATGGCCCTCACCGACCAGGAGCCGCGCGAGGCGGCCGTGGCCGTGCTCACCTACCTGTTCCCCGAGGAGCTGACTGCCGGCCAGATTGAAAACCTGGCCCACCAGATTCTCACCGAGCGCCTGTGGGAAGAAAACCCCGAGCTGCCGCTGCACCGTGGCTTTTACCAGGCCACGCAGCTGCTGCACGAGGCCTTCAACGGCACGTTTCCGAGCGTGAAGGCGGTGGAGTTTCAGGTGAAATGCACGGCGGAGAATGCGGCCGATTTGGCCGTTTTCGGGACCGATGCCGGCGACCGCGCCACGGCCGCCGCGCCGCTGCTGCGCCTGCTGGCCGTGGGCCTGCCCGACAACGCGCTGCTCAACCGGCTGTATTCGGACCATTTGGCGAGCGATACATTCGCCGAGGCGGCCTCCATCATCTGGGAGCTGCGCGCGACAGAAAAAACGGCCGAATCCATCACCTTCGACGTGGTGAGCTCGGCCTACTGGCTGGAGGATTTCAAATACGCCGACACTTACCCCGCCTCCACCCACGCCGAGGCGGCCGGCGAGGAGGCGGAGTAACTCGAATACGAAGCGGGCTGG
>JALYUH010000368.1 GCA_030853985.1 Bacteroidota bacterium
CCGTCGAAAACGTGGAGGAAATTGCCGGCCACGGCCTGCGCGGCCGCGTCGACGGCCAGGATGTGCTGGCCGGCAACACCAAGCTGCTCACCAAATTCAACGTCGCCTACCCCGCCGAAATCGACCAAATTGTCGACAGCATCGTGGTAGTGGCCGTGGGCGGTCAGTACGCCGGCTACCTCACCGTGGCCGACGAAATCAAGGAGGACGCGGCCCAGGCCGTACAAGAGCTGAAGGCGTTGGGTGTGAAAACCATCGTCATGCTCTCCGGCGACAAGGACGCCATCGTGCAGCGCGTGGCCCAAACGCTCGGCATCAGCGAAGCCCACGGCGGGCTGCTGCCTGAAGACAAAGCCGCCCACGTCGAGCGCCTCAAAGCCGCTGGCCACCGGCTGGCCTTCGTCGGCGACGGCGTGAACGACGCCCCCGTCGTAGCCCTGGCCGACGTCGGCATCGCCATGGGCGGCCTCGGCTCCGATGCCACCATCGAAACGGCCGACGTGGTGATTCAGACCGACCACCCCAGCAAGATTGCCACCGCCCGCCGCATCGCCGGGGCCACCCACACCGTCGTGTGGCAGAACATCTGGCTGGCCTTCGCCGTGAAAGCCGTGGTGCTGGCCCTCGGCGCCGGCGGCCTGGCCACCATGTGGGAGGCGGTATTTGCCGACGTGGGCGTGGCTCTGCTGGCCATCCTCAACGCCGTGCGCATCCAGCACATGGACTTCACCACCAAGCCGTGACTGATTTCTGGTAGCTTGCCCTTTTCACACGCACCATAGTTCTCGTCCCATGAACACGCCCGAGCGCCAGCAACACTGGCAAACCATCTACACCACCAAAGCCGCCGACCAGGTGAGCTGGACGCAGCCGGTGCCCACTACCTCCCTCGATTTCCTGCACTCCTTCGGCCTGAACAAGGGGGCCCGCATCATCGACATCGGCGGTGGCGACAGTCACCTGGTGGATTACCTGGTGGCCGAGGGCTACCGCCACGTCACCGTGCTCGACCTGTCGGCCGCCGCGCTGGACAGGGCCAAAGCCCGCTTGGGCGAGCAGGCACAATACGTGCAGTGGGTGGTGGGCGACGTCCTGCAGTTCCAACCTGCGCCCGGCACCTACGACGTGTGGCACGACCGCGCCACGTTCCACTTCTTCACCACCGCCGCCGAAATCGCCGCCTATTTGGCAGTCGCCGAGCAGGCTGTGCCCGCCACTGGCTACCTCACGGTGGGCACCTTCTCCACCACCAGCCCCACCTCCTGCAGCGGCCTGCCCGTGAAGCAGTACGACGAGCCCACCCTGGCCCAGCAGCTGCGGCACAGATTCGCTGCTTCACCGAGGACCACCTCACGCCCTTCCATACCCTGCAAAACTTTCTGTTCTGCTCCTTCCGCCGCCTCGCCTAGCCCCGTTTGCCACCGGCCCCGGAAGGATGTCACCCGCCTAGTCCCTTCGTTATGCTGCCCGCCTGCTTTGTTAACCACCTCCCACTTCCCATGCAACCCGCTAAAATCGACCTGACCCTGGAGCCCACCGGCCGCCGCATTGCTTTTTCCAAAGAACTGCTCGTAGTTGCCCACCTCTTCCGCCGCGTGGGTGGCGAAGCTGCGCCCTGGCAGCGCCTGGCCGTGAACACCTGCTCGCCCTACCTCGACACCGATGCTTTCGCCCCCGGCACCTTGCTGGAATATTACGTGCAGCACGAGACCCAGCACGGCGATGAGGAAGCCCGCAGCCACGTCGTCAGCACCACCCTGCCATAGTGCCCATGGTTTATGAGACCGAACGGGCAATCTTACGCATGGCCGCCGGCGAATCCCCAAACTTGCACAGCGCCTCGCAGTGCTGGCGCAGCTCCGAAAACCGGATGTAGTGAATGGTAGCGCCCGCCGCCCGGATAGCCGGCCGCGATAGTTGCGCCAGCACTTCCTTCTCACGGGCATCGGGTACCACCAGGTACAGCGCCGTTTCGTTCTCCGGCATCGAAAACGCCAAATCGGTCAGGCGCAGAATGCCGCTGTAGATGCTGGTGCTTTTCTCCACTTCGAAGGCCGCCACCACGCGGCTGGTGCCGGGTGCGAACCAGACAATATCAATGAGACGAATAGTGCTGGCTACGTCGGCCGGTACCGGCAGCTCGGGGTGCTGGTCGAGGCAGAGGAAGGACAGCTTCTGGCCCCCGCAGAGGCGGTTGCGGTCATTAATGGCCGTCGTCACGTCGCAGCCCAGGGCCTTGCCAATTCGCAGCAGGTGATGCTGCATCTCGGTGTGCTGGTTTTCTTCCTGCGCCTCCGTCTGGACCTCTTTATGGCGTTTTTGGGCCTGCTGCTGGTACTTATCACGGTCCTCGTCGGTGGCAAACTGCTGGTCGCCGGCAATCATCTTCCTCACGCCCACGTCGAATAGCAGGCCGGCCAGGGCGCCATAGTCCAGGCTCAGATGCTGGCGGTGCTCCTGGTTCAGGTCGCGTAGCCGGGCGCGCATCCGCAGGTACTCGGACCAGGAGCCGAGCTTGATTTTCTCCCCAAACAGCGCATTGAAGCCGTTGACAATGGCCGTGTTGCAGGGTGGCATCAGGGTAGGGTGCAGGAAGTACAGAATGCTGGCCACGGCCGGCCCCAGTCCCTTGATTTTCCGGCGGTCCAGAATATCGATTTCGCGCAGTAGCTGCTGCTCGGTGGTGGCGGCCAGGCAGCTTTCCAGGAATTGCCCGAACGCCCGCTTGTTGTCCTCGTGCTCGTAGATGTCGGGGATGCGCAGCTTAGGCTTCCAGTAGAAGGGGTGGGCCGCGCCCTGGAACACCTGCTTTTGCTCGCTGATGACGCTGAGCACGAATTCGAGCGAGGTGCCCTTAAAATCGTTGCCGAAACTGCCCGCCTTGATGTCCTTCACTACCTGCTGCACCCCGCGCCGGATGGAGCGAAAGGCCTTCAGCCGGTCCTCGTTGTTGATAAACCAGGTATTGTAAACGGACTCGGAATCAGCTTTGTAGGACTGAATGAGGGGTGGGAGCGCGGCAGACATAAAAAGGCGTAGGACCAATGAAGCGGCTAAGTTGCACAGAACCCGCGCCCCAATCACAACGCGGCCGGCGTAAGTGGCCACCGACCCCGGTCGGGCCGGCTACATCTGATGGCCCGGCATTGGCATGCCGGGCATTTCGCCCATGGCTTCCCCCGGCCGCATAGACAGGTCGCCATAGCGGGCCGCCAAGTAATAGCCTGCTGCCAGCATCAGCACGGTGAGTAGCATAACGAAGGCCTTGCGCGCCCCCGAAACCTGCGCTCCGTCCCCCATATCCATGCCCGGCATCGCGGTTTGGCTGTGCCCGGCGTGCGTGGCAGTTGCAGCGGCCGATGACTCGCTGGGGCGCATACCCGCCATGTTCATCGCGTGGTCCGCGTGCGCTGAGGCGGGTTCCGCCGGCAGCGGGGAACCGCCGTGGCCCAAAGCCCGCTCGGTGCCCATGCCGTGCTTGAGCTTGTTCTTGACCAACCAATAATTCACCGGGTAGGCCACCGCCACGCCCACCAGCGTGGCCACCGACATGGAGGCCCAGAACCAGGGCGAGGTGGCCTGCATGGCGCGCATGTCCCGCGTCATCAGAATCACCATCGTGGGCAGCATGCCGGCCATCATGGCGTTCATCGACATCCACTCCGGTAGCAGGGAGCTGCGCAGGGCCTCGCCGTAGCTCACGCCCAGCATGTCCTTCATAA
>JALYUH010000378.1 GCA_030853985.1 Bacteroidota bacterium
GCCTTGAAGGGGGAAGAAGTTTAGCCAAAGCTGCCAAAAATAAAAAGGCGCTCAGGCGCAGACGTTTTCTGTCCGCATCTGAGCGCCTTTTTATTTTTTGAACAGGTTATTCCACCGCCAGCACCAGCCCTTTCAAGTAAGCACCCTCGGGATGGAACAGGCTCACTGGGTGGTCGGCGGGCTGGGTGAGGCGGTGCAGAATGCGCGCCGGCCGCCCGGCCTCAATAGCCGCCGCCAGCACCGCGCCCTCAAACAACTCGGGGCTTACCACCTGCGAGCACGAGAAGGTGAACAGCAGCCCGCCGGGGGCCAAGTGCGCGATGCCGGCCATGTTCAGGCGCTTATAGCCCATCAGGGCGGCGTGGCGCGCGCCCATGTGCTTGGCGAAAGCCGGCGGGTCGAGTACCAGCAAATCGTACTGGGCCGAGTGGTTTTTCAGGAAGCCCAGCACGTCGTCGGGGTAAGCGGCGTGGCGGTCGGCGTGCCGGCTCAGCTCGGCGTTGCGCTCCGTCAGGGCAATGGCTTTTTTGCTGGAATCGACGGAGTGCACTAGCTCCGCGCCGGCCTCCAGCGCATACACCGAGAAGCCGCCGGTGTAGCAGAAAGTATTTAGCACCTTGCGGCCCGGCGAGTAGCGGGCCAGCAGCGCCCGGTTGTCGCGCTGGTCGATGAAGAAGCCGGTTTTCTGGCCCGTTTCCCAGTCCACGGCAAACTGGTGGCCGTTTTCCATGACTACGTGCTCGGTGCCCGCGCTTTCGCCAAACAGGTAGCCGTTCTGGGCATCGGGCACGGCGTTGCCGGGTACCGTTTCGGCGCTTTTGTCATAAATGGCGCGCAGCTTACCCCCAAACACTATTTGCAGCGCGGCCGCGATTTCGGGCCGGGCGCGGTACATGCCCACGCTGTGGGCCTGCACCACGGCGGTGTCGCCATACACGTCGATGATGAGGCCGGGCAGACCGTCGCCCTCGGCGTGCACCAGCCGGAAAACGTTGGTGTCGGCCGTGCCCGTCAGGGCCAGGCGCTGGCGCAGGCGGTAGGCATTGCCCAGCTTGTCTTCCCAGAATTTAGCCGTGGGCAGCTCAGCTTCGGGGCCAAAATCGAGCATGCGCACGGCAATAGAGCCGCCGCCCGAGAAGTGACCCACGCCCAGTAGCTCGCCGTTGATGGCCTCCACGCGCACGGGCTCGCCCTCCTGGGGCTCGCCCAGCGTGCGGGCAATAGCGCCCGAGAACACCCAGGGGTGGCGGCGGCGCAGGCTGTGGTCTTTTCCGTTCTTGAGGACGAGGGTGGTGGCGTTCGGCATAGGCCGGCAAAGGTACGGCCTACGGCCGGGGCCGTCTGCGCTACTTAAACCAGCGCCGGTAAATGGGCTTGCGCCAGGCAAACTGCGCCCACATGGCCGGATATATCAGCACATCGAGCAGGCGCGATGGCGTGCGGTATTCCAAATCATCCACAATCACGCTGCCGCCGTTCGGGCCGGGCTCGATGCGGTGGTGGTGCCGCCAGTAGCGCAGCGGCGCGGGCAGAATCTGGCCCTCATCGATGAAAAAATGGGTGCCGTCGGGCCGCACACCGTCGTCCGTAATCAGCGAAGTCCAGGGCAGACGCTTCACCAAAGTATCCAACTCGATTTCGACCTTGTCGCCGGTGCGGCAGCCATCGAAGCGCAGCAGCCGAAGGCGCGGAAACGGCGGGGCCAGCGCCACGAACAGCGCCCGGGTGAAGCCGGCCATGACCACGGCCGGGGGCTGCGAAACGGAAGTGCGAAGAACTACGCGCATGGCCCTGATAACCCAGCTGCGAGCCGATGGTTCAGTGGTTTATTTCCAGTCGGGCAAAAAACCGTTGGTAATCAATTTAATACGGCTACTGCCATCGGGATTGACCATCCATATTTCGGGCGGACTGAGGTCATCGTTGATACGGTTCACGAAAATCAGCTTAAAGCCATCGGGCGAGTAGCGGGGCGTAAGGTCGTTGGTACCGGCAGGCTTGGTATTGGTATTCGATGCATTGCCGCTTGACACATCCACCGGCGTACCAGTACCATCCACGCGTTGGATGAAGATGTGCGCATCAAGCTGTCGACCTGTCGGGCTATTGAAGCCGGATACGTCGCGCGTATACACTATGCGGGTGCCGTCGATGCTGAAACTGGGAGAGTCGACGCGGCCCGGTAAGTTGCTCACAAATAGGACCGGGTTGGTGCCATCGACGTTGTAAAGGTACAGTTCCGAGTCGTACGGGTTAGCCCCGATTGTTTGCACTACCAGGCGGTTGCCCTGCGACGTCCAGTCGCACTCGCGGAAGTGGCGGCCAGACGGGGCTGTGGCCAGCAATGTCAGCCCCGAGCCGTCGCGATTAATGCGGTACAGCTGGTCGTAGTGCGCGTAAATCAATTGCGCCCCGTCGGGCGACCAGCGGTAACCCACGCCCGCGTTGCTATAGCCCTCTACCGACAGCGCCGTAATTTGGCGCTGGTTCGAGCCGTCCCGGTTCATCGTGTACAACTGGTACTGGCCGGTCGCGTTCGAGGTATAGGCCACGATATCGCGCAGGGGGCTCAGCTGCGGAGCGGTTTCCACGGCAGCCGAGGTGGTGAGGCGCACGAGGTTGCCACCCGTGTTATCCGAAGAGTACACATCGGTGTTGCCCGCCGAAGTACGGGCAAATAAGTAGCGGTTGTCGGGCAGCGCTCCCGTCTGAAAGCTCCAGACGGGGCTGCGGGCGCTGGCCCCGGCGGGGTTGCGCACCGTTACCTGCCAGTAGTACGTAGTGTTGTAGAGCAAACCGGTTGCTGTTACTACTGTATCTTTCGAGTTGTTAAGCAGGTTGCGCTGGTTTAAATTGTTGCTCTCGTACAGCACTACGTCGTAGCGCAACGAATCAGCTTTGTTCGTACTGCCCGGGTGCCAGCTCAGGGCCACGTTGGTGGGCTGACCGGTCGCCTGGTTGGCTGGCCCGGGTCTAGTTGGCGGCGAAGGCGGCACTGTGCTACTCTTTGTCAGCACCACCGACACGTCCGCCGTTTGGCCTTGCGAAATAGTTACATTAGCCACTACTTGCTGGTAATCAGCCTTATTTACCGTGATGGCCAGACGGCCGGCTGGTACGTTTTCAATGCTGAATTTACCCTGCGCATCAGTTTGATAAGAGCTAGTAGCGGGGTTGGTAGTGACCGAGGCGTTGGCCAATGGCAAGTTGGTGCGGCCATCGCGCACAGTACCCATCACAGTGCCAAAATAGGCTGGCTCGACCAAGTTTTCCTGACAGCCACTGAGCAGCGCTAAACAGCAAACAACTCCTATAATCCCGGGTAGACGAAACCACTTAGTAAGCTGTAGAAAAAGCATAAAGCAGCAGGAATAAAAACGTAATCTAATGGATGGAATTTTGAGTAACAGAATCTTGCGCTAAGATATGTCCTGCCATGTCAAATATCCGCAGGTGAATACGATAACTATCTTGAGGACCAGCGTTTATTTGTGTTTGCGACAGCGCAACTTCCTCGTGCGACGCCGCGCTAAATACGCCGCGCTGGCTGTTTTGGGAGCTGCCGCCGGGGCCTTCCCGCCTCAGGGCCAACTCGTAGCGGTAGCGCTCGGTGGTGGGCAGCAGGTTGCGGCAATGGCCCGTTATGGTCAGCAGGCCATCCTGAGCGTGGGCTTCGAGGTGAGCTTGGCACGACGCAGTAGGCTCATATGTTTGTAATGCGGCAACCAAAAGAAAGAAAATCATAAGATGATAACATAAATTCGGTATGAATGTGGTCCTGAGCTAAATCAGTCCATGCATTGCAAATGGCTTCTTTGGTCCGAGCGTGTTTTACCAGTTACAGTTGGGGAAAAACCTTGCTTTGCTCGATGGTTATATTCATGCCGTTGCCTCGCATTTCTATACTATAGCCTTTTGTTTGGTTCGTCGACTCAAACTGTGTCAGTGTATTCCCATTGCCAATTTGACTCAAACTATATTTTTTTTCGTTCTCACGAATTGTTCCATTAATCCGGTTGTCGTGGCCATCCTGCGTAATGTTCACTTCATTCAACTGCCCATCTACTTCACCGACAATGCGATTATTTGTGCCGTTTTGATTTAATGTTGACTTATTTCCATTGCCACTCTGAAGAAAGCTAGTAGAATTCTTCGAGCCGCTCTGCATCAAGTTTAAGTAATTACCATCACCAATCTGCTGTATAAATGCGCTATTGGTAAGCAATGCCAAATTTTGCTGATTTACTTCAGCGGTATTGCGATTACCATTCTGCAACACCGCCGATATGTTCTGCGCATCATGAACCACTGGATTCGGCAATAAGGTACTTAACTTATCTACACCGATATTTTCTGCCAGGCGCTGCTCCGATGTCGCAGCTTCACTTGGCTGTTGCGCATGTGCCAAGCCACTTGTCAGAACAGTAAGCAAAATAGCTACGAGTCGAATCTTTTTCATACAAAGAAATGTCTAAATCAAGGTGCAAAGCGAGTATCGAAAGATAGAGCGAGTATTGGAAAGTAAAATGGGCCAAGCTCCGAGCTTCAACTAAGATGCTCAAAACTTGGCACATTTACTACTGGTAGCCGCTAGCGGCTACTGGCGGGAACGACTAGCGCTGGTTAACAGTGGCCGAGTTGTTGCTGCCCATCTGGGTGGTGTAGGAAGCATTACTAACAGTGCTTGGAGTTGCGTTGTTCAGCGCAGCGCCAGGTACGTAACGATAGCCCTGCGTGGTTTGGGCATAGTTGCTGGTACCATTCTGGGCTTGCTCAGCATAGTTGTCGTTGGTCGTCTGGTAGATATCGCCTTGGTTGCCGGTGCCGGTCTGGGTTTGCTTTGCGTAGTTACGCGCTGCCATGGGGTCTGTCTGGTAGATAAAAGCAACGTTGTCGCTACCATTCTGGGTTTGTTCAGCATGGTTACTCGTAGAGCCACCACCCTGTTGAATATTGGCTTGGTTGCGGTCACCCATTTGGTTTTGCGAGGCGTAGCTGTTGGTACCATCCTGCGTAATCAGTGCGTTGTTGCTAGCTCCGTTCTGCTTTTGGTCAGCCGTGTTGTTGCTAGCTGCAGGAGGAGTTGCTGAGTTGCGCTGCTCAATTTTAGCGCTGTTGTCAGCGCCCGTCTGGCTCTGCGTAGCCGTGTTTTTAGAAGTGCCTTGGTTTTGGTCAACAATAGCCGTGTTGCCGCCACCGTTCTGCGTCTGGTTCGAGGTGCTCGAATTGCCAGCTTGGGTCGTACGCTCGAAGTTGCGCTGGGTACCTACGCCAGTAGAAGTCTGCTTCTGCGAGGCCGTGTTATCGTTGCCCGTTTGTTGAGCTACTGCAGAGTTGCCTCTAGTGCCATAGTTGGAGGGCTGAGTGTTAGTGCCGCTAGGGCCACTGCCATCCGTTTGGTCTACGGTGATGGTGTTCCTGTCACCCACCTGCTGTACATACGAATCGTTGCTGTAAGCATTTGCGTCCATATTGTAACCTTGCGAGGTTGCAGTGGTGGAACTCCCCATGTTTTGTGGAGTATTCGGATTGCTAGGCGCTGTAGGGGTAGTAGTGTTCCGCGTAGAACCTTGGCTGGTTTGGGCATAGGCGGCACCAGAGAACATCAGGGCGGCGGCGAGGATGGTAATCTTTTTCATGATAAAAAGAAAAAAACGGTTAGAGAAGTGAAAATTGGTTGATTCGTTTTTGTTCTCTTGAGAACATGACAAATATATATTGGTAAAAGGCCAAAATCCAAATCATGCAATAAAAATAATTTAAAGCATTGTTAGAAAAGTGATATTAATATTTGACAATCATAATTATTTGTATATGCTTTTAGTAGTAGAATTGGTATGGCATTGTAAATGAGCACGTTATTTTATATTAAAAAAAAGATTATTTCTTTACTTAATCGGTTAATTTTTTTTACCGATAAAAAAAACCAGTCCAACCCGGCCGGCCCAGTAGTAATCGTTGTAGCGCCCCTGAACTATCTGGTCTATCTGGTCGCTGAAAAACAAGTGGTTGTCGATACCAAGGGAAATGCCCAACTGCGAGGTTGCCAGGTATTCGGCTCCAATACCTAGCACAGCATGGGGTAAAAAGCTATGGTTGGCCTTGCCTATTGGCAGGGCATCACGTAGGGTTAAGCCCGCTCCAGCCAACACGTAGGGAGTGAATCTCTCGGAGGTGAAAAGGCAGGCCCGCAGCCCGGCTTCGGCATAGCTGAAGCGCTGATTGAAGTATCGACCGCCGGGCCCTGCCGCCAGTGCTCCCTGACCCACATTCAAAAAGCCGGAGAAGTGCCCATTGCCCAAACGGCGCAGGAGGGATAATTCAACAACCGGGCGGTACTGGGGCAGGGCGTAATCGCCTTGGTACAACTGGACGCCCCCGGTAACTCCTAGCCCCACCATTCCCCGGGAGTATTGCGCTTGGCGACCAAGGGCGTCGAACGACAGGTTGTCTTCTTTTTCGCGCAAATACTTTTGTATTGGCGCGCCGTGGATGGCGCTAGTATCGGCTGAAGCCCAGATGCGCTGCATGATGCCCTCGTAGACAAGGGACTGCACCGACTTTTCAATCGCCTCCTTCACCGCCATTTCGCTGGGCTCGTTGTAGGTGAAGCCGGTTTCCGTTTCGAGTAGGCGTTTGAAGGACACAAATTGAAACAGGCTGGCATCGACCTGCTGCGAGAGAATGGTCTTGGAAGTGTAAACCGTTTTGAGAATTTGGCCCGTGCTAGTGCTTATAGCGCGCAGGTACACCGTGACTCTATCCTGCCGGTACTGGCCCGAGGCCCCCGCACCAAAGTAGCGCAGGCCAGCCCCGCCGGTAATAATGTTGGCATCGTAGGAGATAATGCCGCCTTCGAGCAGAATGCCGGCAAAAAGCAGCGGCGGCAGGTTGGGTTGGCGCTGGCCGGTCTGCGCGGTGTATTCTTCGCGGGTGGAGCGAATGATTTTGCGTTCGTTGAGGAGGTTGCCCAGGTTTTCGCGTTCAATGGGGTCAAACCACTGTGATTCTTCCAGGGCCCGTAATAGAATCGTGGTGGCTCCCTGCGTGACGGCAGTCGAAAAGCTGGCCCCATTGGCTTGGGGCTTGTACTGGCCGGTTTGGTCCCGGAATTTATAAACCGCCACTACTACCCGCTGGCGCGCTGGCGGCAATTGCCGCCATATTTCGTTCCGGTTTACCTCCGCCCCTAGGCGGGCGGGCTCCGGCTTAATAAACGTTTGGTGGAAATAGGAAGCGCAGCCGCTGAGCCCTGCCGAAAGCAGAAAACCCGCAGCCGTCAGCAAACGGCGCAGAATCATGGATTAAAACTGAAAGAGCGAAGAAATGAAATGCCAGCGTCTGGCGAACCGCCTACAATCCGTTGGGGATGGTGATGGTGGTTTGATTACCCGTGGAGGTGTCGGTGACCTGCACGGAAATGCCGCCCGCCCCGGGCGTAATCTGAATCTGGTAGTTGCCGACGCTGTAGCTGCCGGCCTTGATGGCCCCCTGGCCAAACTGCGAGGCAATCAGGCGGCTGCTGAGCTGCGCCAGTACCTGCTGGTTGAGGTTGGCCGTGAACGAGGCCAATGGGTCCAGGGCTGCTGACGTAACGGATGAGGCCGGGTCGATAATGGTGTTCTGCGCCTGGGCCGAGCTCAGTAGCCAGGAGTAGTTGAAGGTGTTGCCACCGCCGAAGGCCGGGTTTTTTGGCTCGTACACAAAGTCCTGCGCCTGAACCAGGTGGCTGGTTGCGACCAAGACCAGTAATCCGAAAAAGCGTAGTAATTGGTTCATATAGAAGGAGGGAAGCACGAGTGAGAAAGAAATTAGTAGGTTTCCAAAGGCTGCTTGTTGCCCTGTTCCAGCTGTTTGCTTAGTTCAGAGGCTTGTTGCAAAAAGCCGGCTGCGACACCAATGGCCTGTTGGGCGGCATCTTCCACAATATCAGATTTACCCTGCAAGGGGAATTCCAGCAGGTCTTCGCCGTTTACCGTGACGGTAATAACCGCATTGTTACCCCGGGAGGGCTTTTCCCCGATGGCCACGGTGTATTCCGGGGCTTCGGTGGGGGCTTCCCACCGGCTGTAGAACTGGTCGTAGAAGTCGTGGCCGATTTTGGTGATGGTTTGGTCGAGCACGAGGCCGCTCGACTCGGGGCCCAGCCGGGCACGCTGGTGCACAGAAGCAACAGAGTCGGCGCGTAGCAGCAGGCGCAAGGCCTCCTCCATTTTCTGGGGCGACAGCGGATTGGGTTTGGGGGGCTCAGCGCTAGTGGGGGCAGCCGTCGTTTTCTTGGGAGGCGCCAGCGGCCGGCCGATTTGCGCCTGTCCGGGAAATCCTATCAGTAGGCCTGCCCATATGAATGCACCCGCTCGCCAACTCTTGGCTGGATAGGTAAAGCGGGACATGAGAGCAAGGAGCATGGCCTAGACTAGGAGAAGGATTGTGTATGCTAATAGAAGAAACAGCGAAGGCAGTTCGAAGACAAATATGGATTAAAGTAAATTAAAAACCAGAATGGTTAAATAATTTTTGTTGGCTCGGCTCAATATACCACTGATTTATAATCAATTGTTTCGCTTCGGCTACAACTAGAAGTAATGAATCGGCCTACCGCAAGCGAGCAGGCTTCGTGTTGTGCTAGAATAAGCATGCAGCTGCTGTCCTAACTCAGCAACTCCTCAATGTCGGCCCGGGTGAGGTGTTTCATCACGGCTTCATCAGTGGCGATGAGCTCGCTCACCAGCGCCAGCTTGCGGCGTTGCAGGGCCAGAATCTTTTCCTCGACGGTGTGCTGGGTGATGAACTTGTAGGTGAACACCGGCCGCTGCTGCCCGATGCGGTGGGCGCGGTCCACGGCCTGGGCCTCCACGGCGGGGTTCCACCAGGGGTCGAGGATGAACACGTAGTCGGCGGCGGTCAGGTTCAGGCCCACGCCACCGGCTTTCAGGCTGATGAGGAAGATTTTCAACTCCTCGTCTTCCTGGAAGCGGGCTACTTCGGCCTGCCGGTCGCGGGTGGCTCCGTCGAGGTAGGCGTAGGGCATTTGGCGCTCGTCGAGCGCCGCGCGCACCAACGCTAAATGCTGTACAAATTGGCTGAACACCAATACTTTGTGGCCCTCAGCGACCACGTTGCGCAGCATGCGCAGCACCTCGCGCAGCTTGCCCGACTCGCCGGTGTAGTGCTCGTCGGCCAAGCGCGGGTGGTTGGCAATCTGGCGCAGCCGCGTCAGGCCCTGCAACAGCAGAAACTGCGTACTGGCCGGCCCGTGCTCGTCCAGGTTCTGCAAAATCTTGTTGCGGTAGAAGCTCTTGGTTTCCTCGTAGGCGTGGGCCTGCTCCTCCGTCATGGGGCAATAGCTAAGCTGCTCGGTTTTGGCCGGCAATTCCTTTGCTACCTGCGACTTGTGGCGGCGCAGAATGAACGGTTTGATGAGGGCGTGCAGCCGTTTGGTTCGGCTTTCGTCCTGATTTTTTTCGATGGGCTTGAGGAATTCCTTCCGAAAAAACGCCTGCGTGCCCAGCAGCCCGGGGTTGATGAACGACATCTGCGACCACAAATCCATCGTGCTGTTCTCGACCGGCGTGCCGGTGAGGATGAGCCGGTGCCGCGAGCGCAGCTGCCGCACCGCCTGCGAAGTCGTGCTCGACGGGTTTTTGATGGCCTGCGACTCGTCCAGAATCACGTAGTCGAACTTGTAACTGGCCAGCAGCTCAGTATCGAGGCGCACGATGCCGTAGCTGGTCAGCACCACATCGTAGTCGGCGAAGCGGTCGGGGTTTTTGTCGCGGTAGGTGCCGGTGTAGGCCAGCACGCGCAGGCCGGGTGTGAACTTGGCCGCCTCGCTCTGCCAGTTGTACACCAGCGAGGTAGGCAGTACCAACAGCGACGCCGCCATCTGGCTATCACCGCTTTCGTGGCGCTGCTGGAGCATGGCCAGCGTCTGAATCGTTTTCCCAAGCCCCATATCGTCGGCCAGGCAGCCGCCGAATTGGTAGTCCTGCACGAAGCGCAGCCAGTTGTAGCCGGCCTTCTGGTAGGGGCGCAGCTCGCCCAGGAAGCCGGCGGGCAGCGGGTGGTCTTCCACCTCGGCAAAGTCGCGCAACTTGGCCAGCTTGCGGCCCATGCGCACGGTGGCCAGCTCGTTGCTTTGCAGGTCGGCCACCAGGGCCAGGTGGTGGCGGCGCAGGTTCAGGCCGTCGGCCGTCTCTTCGCCGAAAGCAAACAGTTCTAAATAGTCCGTAAACCACTCTTCGGGGATGATGGCAATCTGGCCGTTGGGCAGCTTGAACTCGCGGCGGCGCTGCAAAATGTGCCCCCGCAGCCGAATGAACGGCACTTCAATGTCGCCGAAGCGCACGGTGCCGCGTACATCGAACCAGTCGCCGGCCTCCTGAATGCCCACTTGCACGCTGGTCGGGCCGATGAAGTAGTTTTTGGTCGCCGTGGTGGCGGCTTCCACGGTGTAGCCCAGCTCGGTAAGTTCGGGCGTATTGTCGTGCAGCCACTTAAAAGCCTCGCCTTTGGGCAAAGTTACTTGGCCGTTCTCGACGCGCAGCTGGCGGGCGCGCAGCTCCTCCACGGTGGCTTGCTCCTGCTCGGGGTTGCGCAGCAGCCGATGGAATACGTAGCTGTCGGGCGTTTTTTCGAGGTGTACGCTCACGGGCTTGTTCGTGCCCAGGGGCATGAGGTGCGGGCCGTAGCGGAAGCTGAGCTCGAAGTGAATCTGCTCGGTTTCGGCTCCACTGAGCAGCGGGGCCACCGGCTTAGGCTGCGGAATGCGGCCCCGGCGCGGCGGCCCTGGGGGGCGCACCGGCGCTTCGAGCGGGGCCGGGGCCGGCACGGCATCGGTGTAGGTGAGGCGCGGCCGGGCCACAAACCGCTCCGAGCGAATGTCGAAGCCCCGAGCGTGCACCTCGAACGACTCCATGAGCGGAGCCACGAACTTCTGGAAGTAGCTTTCCTCGACCTGCCGGGGCACCACGATGAATTTCTTCTTCAGGAAGGGCAGCAGCTTGCGTCCGTCCACCTCGGTGCGGAAGGTATAGAGCAAGTCGCCGAGCAGCAGCCAGGCCGGCTGCAGGCACACCAGCACGGCATCCTTGTACTGGAAATCGAGCTTCTGGGTCTGGTACTGAATGGTGGGAAAGTAGTGCGTGCCTTCCTCGTTGCGCCGAAAGTGAAACAGGATAGACGCCTTGGCCGGGGCCATGCCGATTTCCTTCCAGGTTGGCTCGCCGTCGCGGCCCATGATGAATACCTGCTTGCCTGACAGGCGGGCCAGCACCGCGCCCATGCGCGCCTGCACCTGCCGGGCAATGGCTTCCTGCAGCGGCTTGTCGCCTTTCTCGGGGTTGTAGGTTTTGAGGAAAAACTCGGCCGTAGCAATTTTGCGGGGCCAGAATTCCTTCACCACCGCTTCCTGCTGGAGCTGGTCGCACAGGGCAACCAATTCGAAATCAATGGTATCGAGCCCGGAGGCAAACTCGTGCACATTTTTGCCCGACACCGTCTGGTGCTGAAGGGTGAGCTGCCCGCGCGGCCCCAACTGCACAATGTAGGCCGCAAACAGGTGCCCGAGGCACTCGTGTTCGAACAGGGAGTAAACGATTTGAAAAGGTTCAGCAGTAGATACTTTCATAGCCGGGCACGCTCGCGGAATGCGCAAGGTAGGGCCGAAACAGGAAATATGCCGCGTTAATTTTTTGTGATTTTGGCGGGGCCGGGCTGGCGCTAAAACGGGAAAAGCCGGCCTATTTTGGGCCGGCTTTCGGGATGCCATTCCTGGCTCGCACGTAAACAGCTATTTACGGCCGTTAGCGTAGCGCTGGGGCTACAGGTTTTCGCGCAAATCCAGGTTGCCCGCGTTCAGGGCGGGCCGGATGCTCACGGCTAGGGTAATGACAATGATGGAAATGCAGGTGAAGGCGATGTCGGAAGCCTGCATTTTCACCGGGTACGACTCGACTACGCTCGTGGCCATGCCCATGCTCACGAGGCCAAATTTCTGTTGCAGCCAGCACAGGCTCACCCCAATAAATAGTCCGAAAGCCGCGCCTACCAGCGCCACAATGGCTCCCACGTACAGGAACGTGCGGCGCACGGCCTGCTGGTTGGCCCCCATCGCCAGCAGCACCGAAATATCCTTCTTCTTATCAATCACCAGCATCGAGAGCGAGAAGAAAATATTGAGCGAGGCGATGAGCAGAATCAGCGTGAAAGTGATGAACACGAACAGCTTCTCGACCTTGATGGCCTTGAACAAACTCACGTGCTGCTCGTCCGAATCCTGCACCTTAAAGCCGGAGCCTAACTGTTTGCGCAGCTGTTTTTTCACCTGGTCAATCTCGAAGCTCTGGCCCACTCTCACGTACAGCGCGGTGCGGCGGGTGGTGTAACCGAGGAGGCGCTGGGCAAACGAGATGGGCACGAAAATGTAGCTGTCGTCGATGTGCTGCTCGATGAGGAACACGCCGCCGGCAATCAGGCTTTGCTGGTTGAAAGCCTCTTCGGGGTTCATGCTCAGGGTTTTGCGGCCGGCCGTGTTGCGTGGGTACAGCAGGCGCAGGGGCGCGAGGCGGTTGTTGAGCGTGATGCTGAGCTCGTGCTGCACGCCCGCGCCCACCAGGGCAATGTCGAGGCTGTCGCGGTGCAGGCGGTGGTCGCCTTCGCGAATGTTGGCGTCAATCTGGCTCTGGCCGAAGTAGTTGTCGCTCAGGCCGCGCATCTTCACCACCATCTGGCGGTCGTGGTATTGCAGCAGGGCGTTGTCCTCAATCACTTGCGTGAGCAGGGCCACGCCGGGCGTGTTTTCCAGCTTCATCAGAAAGGTGCGGTCCACATCGAAGGCCTTGCCCTTGGTGGCCGAAATCACCAGGTTGGGGTCGGATTTGCCGTAGAGCGTGCGCACCAAATCCTCCAGCCCGTTGAACACCGACAGCACAATGATGAGCGCAGCCGTGCCCACCGCCACCCCAATCATCGAAATGTTGGAGATGATGGTGATGATGTTGCGCTTGTTCTTGGAGCGGAAATAGCGCCGGGCAATGAGGAAGGGAACGTTCACGAAGGGAGCGGGAGCAAACAGAAAAGCGAATTAGCCAGCTTTGCGCAGAAAGCCATCCATAAAGTCTTCCAGACGTTTCAGGCGGCCCTCGTGTTGCTTCAGCACTACGTCGGTAAGCTCCTTGATGTCCTTTTTCATCCCCCGGATTTCATCCAGAAAAATGATATTGAACTGGTCCTGGCGCTCATTTGACTTCTCCTGGCGCTCATTGAATTTCTCCTGGCGCGCATTGAAACCTTCCTGGCTTTTCTGAAAGCTTTGCTGGAGTTGGAACATGGCTTCCTGCTGCGTCAGCATGCGAAGCAGCAAGTCGTTGGTAACTTCCTGCTGCTCCTCCTGGCGGTCCATCCGGACGGTGAGGACCTGAATTAGTTGCTGAAGCTCGCTGGATTCGGCCATGATGAGGTAGGAAAGGAGTGAGGGCGGCAGGCAAGGTACGCCGATGACTCGAAAAAGGACGATTTTACTTCCAAGCCTTCACGATAAGGCCCGTGCCCGAGTCGTGGGTGGTGCGGGCGTCGAGCCAGTTCAGCAGCAGGCAGAAGGGAAACACCACGGCGTAGTAGAACGGTAGCAGGATGAAGAAGGCCCGCGACTTGCCCAGCATCAGGATGGGGTATTTCATGCTGAGCCGCCACGAAATCTGGCCGGGCTCGCCGTAGCTGTAGCGGGCCTCGATGCGCTCGAAACCGGCGGTGCTCAGCTTCTGCTGAATCTCGCGGATGTTGTAGCCGTCGCGCACGTGCTCCTCAATGAAGCTGGTTTCGCCGTCGTCGTGCACGTCGGAGCCGCCCTGGTCGCTGGGGGTCGAAATCAGCAGCATGCCGCCGTCCTTCAGCGAGGCGTGGATGTTGCGGAACACCTCCACGTCTTCCAGAATGTGCTCCATCACATCCACCGAGAGCGCCAAATCGAAGGTGTTGGGCTCCTGGTACAGCACCAAATCCTGCACGGCAAACTGTACGTTTTTGCGCCCAATCTGCCGGAAGAACTGGTTGGAGTCGGCTACCTGGTCGTCCTTCACGTCCACGGCCAGAATGTTCCACTTCGCGCTCAGGCCGCTCATCCAGTACGTGTATTGGCCGTAGCCCGAGCCCGCGTCGAGAATATGCAGCGGCTCCTGGGTGCGGCCTTTGGCCCAGCGGCGCAGCTCGCGGTGCACGTGCCAGGTGCGCAGCAGCAGCAAATCGAGCAGGTGATAGAACAGCCGGCGCAGCCACGGCGTGCGGTTGAACACCTGGCCGAGCGTCTTCTTAATCGGGTCGTAGTACAAGGGAGGGCAGGAGGGTATGGGGGTAGGAGGGTAGGAGGGATGGGTAGCGGGTAGGAGCAGGAAAGCGGAACACCCTGCCTACCCTCTTACCCCCATACTCCTGCCCTAAAAAATTTATTCACCTTTGAAAAGGCGCGGGCGGGCGGGCTTGTCGCTGTCCTCGTCCGACGATTCCTCTTTGGGGGCGGGCGGGATAACGAGCGTGGCGAGCACCTCGTCCATGTGGGCGGCGTAGGCGGCGCTGTCGTCGTGGAA
>JALYUH010000072.1 GCA_030853985.1 Bacteroidota bacterium
CTCTTTTCTTTTGGCTTTTCCTGACTACTAATGCGTCTTCCTGCTTTTCTGGCCGCGCTGGCTTCGGCCGCCGCTTTCGCTGCTCCTGCCCACGCCCAAACCGCTGGGGCGGGCAACGCTTTCGTGCGCGACAGCCTCGCCAGCTACGTGCAGCGCGGCCTCCGGCTCTGGAACATCCCCGGCCTGGCTGTGACGGTGGTGAAGGACGGGCAGGTGGTCGTATCGCAGGGTTTCGGCACGAAAGCCGTGGGCAAGCCCGAGCCGGTGGATGGCAACACGCTGTTCCTCATCGCCTCCAATTCCAAGCTCTTCACCGGCACCGCCATCTCGCAGCTGGTGGAAGAGAAAAAGTTGAAGCTGGACGACCCGGTGCGCAAGTACCTGCCCGATTTCCGGCTCTACGACTCGCTTAGCACGCGGCTGCTTACGGTGCGCGACCTGCTGGGCCACCACCTGGGCACCAAGACCTTCCAGGGCGATTTCACCTTCTGGGATTCCAACCTGAGCCGGGCCGAAATCCTGCAAAAAGTGCGCTACCTGAAGCCCACGGGCCTGTTCCGGCAGCAGTACGGCTACAGTAACTACGGTTTTCTGGCGGCGGGCGAAATCATCCCCGTCGCCACCGGCGGCACCACCTGGCAGGATTTCGTGCAGCAGCGCCTGCTCACGCCGCTGGGCATGGCCAACACCTACCCCACCACCGCCGGGGCCAGCCAGCGGGCCAACATCGCGCTGCCCTACACCACGGCTTTCGGGCCAATCGCGCGGGTGCCGTTTGATGAGGTCGACAACTTCGGGCCGGCCGGGGCGCTGGTTTCCAGCGTGAACGACCTGGGCCACTGGCTGCGTTTCCAGCTCGATAGCGGCCGCTACAATGGGCAGCGCATCATGCCCTGGGCCACGCTGCGCCGCACCCGCGACGGCAATACGCTGGTGGGCGCGGGCAAGTCGTCCATCTACCCCAGCCACTTCCGCACCTATGGCCTGGGCGTGTACTCGGCCGACTACAACGCCCGCCAGATTTTCTGGCACACCGGCGGGGCCAACGGCTTCGTGACCAACGTGTGCTTCGTGCCCGAGGAAAACCTGGGCCTCGCCGTGCTCACCAACCAGGACAATCAGAGCTTTTTCGAGGCCCTGCGCTACCAGCTGCTCGATGCCTACCTCGGCGTGCCCTACGTGGACCGCAGCCGCCAGCTCTACGGCTTCGCCAAAGCTGGCAACGCCGAAACCGCCAAAGCCGTGGCCGGGCTAGCCGCCCGCGTGGCGAAGAAGAACAAGCCCGCCCGCAGCCTCAAGGACTACGCCGGCACCTACACGCACCCGGTCTACGGCCCCATCACCGTCGAGCCCAAGGGCCGGCAGCTGCTCGTGCGCTTCTCGCACCACCCCACCCTCACCACCACCCTAGATTATATGGACGGCGACACGTTCCGCAGCACGTTTTCCAACGCGGCCTACGGGGTTTTCCCGGCCGCTTTCACCGTGGATGGCGGGCAGGTGAAGACCTTGGAAATCCGGATGAACGACGGGCTGGAGCAGGACCCGTACGTGTTCAGCAAAGAGTAAACCGAGCGTAATTTTGCCCGAATAAAGTCCGGGTTTATTTCCTCTTTTTCTGTTTTTATGCGTTTTTTTTATTCGTTTCTTTTGGCTGCCGGGCTGGGTTGCGGCAGCTTATTTTCTGCCGCCGCGCAGCAGCTCGACCCCGGCTTTGCGCCCAGCACCATCACCAGCCCAGGGGGCGGGGTGCAGGCCATGGTGAAGCAGCCCGATGGCAAGGTCATCGTCAGCGGTGATTTTCAGACGATGAACGGGCAGCCCGTGGGCCAGGTGGCCCGCCTCAACGCCGACGGCAGCCCGGACCTGGTTTTCCGCGCCCAGACCGGTAGCGGACCCGATGGGCTCATTTCGGCGCTGGCCGTGCAGGCCGATGGCAAAATTGTGCTGGGTGCCCAATACAACCTTACCCACTACAACGGGGTGCCGGTGAAAAACCCGGTGCGCCTCAACGCCGATGGTAGCCTCGATGCGTCGTTTGGGCCAGGTGGCGCGGGTGGCACTGGCTGGACGGGCCCAATTCGCAGCGTGGCCGTGCAGCCCGATGGCAAAATTCTGGTGGCCGGCAGCCTGTACGCCCAGTTCAACGGCCAGCCCACCCACGGCCTGATTCGCCTGCTGCCCAGCGGCGCGCTCGATACCTCGTTCAACATCGGCACCGGGTTCGATGGCACCTTCGGCGACCGAACGATATTTGAGCTGGCAGTGCAGCCCGACGGCAAAATTGTGGCCGCCGGCAGCTTTACCACGGTGAGCGGGTATTCCCAGGCGGGCATTGCCCGCCTCAATGCCAACGGCAGCCTCGACACCACGTTTGCTTCGCCGCTCGACCCGCAGGCCGTGGTGCTGGCCCTGGCGCTGCAACCCGATGGCAAGCTGCTGGTGGGCGGTGCCCAGCTCGGCACCTTCACCAGTGCCCAGGTTTTGCGGCGGCTGCTACCCAACGGCACCACGGATGCGACTTTCCAGGGCGGCCCCGACAACGGCGTTATCATCGACCTGAACCTGCGGGCCGACGGCAGCATTCTGGTGGCGGGGTTTTTCGGGTCCTACAACGGCGTGGGCCGCAGTGGGCTGGCGCGGGTTTCCGCCACCGGCACCCTGGACGCGGCCTTCGCCGCCACCACCGGCGGCTACAACACGGTGCTGGAAGTGGCCGAGCTCAGCAACGGCCAGTACCTGATTGGTGGCTATTTCGACCAGGTGGGCGGCCAGAATACGGGCGGGCTGGCGCGCCTCACCGCGGCGGGCCAGCCCGATGCCAGCTATAACCAGTCGCTGGGCTACCTGCCCAGTGTTGCCGTTACGCCCCAAACCAATGGCCAGCTGCTGCTCAGCCTGCCGCTGGCCCGCTTCAATGGGCAGCTCGTGGGTAGCAGCGACTACCGCACATTGCATCGGGTGAATGCCGATGGGACTTACAACGCGCCCGTGGCGCTGCCAGCGGCTACGCCCCGCCCCAATGGCGGCAGCTATTTAGTTAACACCTTTCCGCAGGCCGACGGCACGGTGTACGCCACTTACCAGAACAGCGACAGCACCGCCGTAGTGCGCCACATTCTGGCTGGCGGCACCTTCGACCCGGCCTTTGCGGCCACGGTATTCCAGGGCAGCACTGGTTTGGGACTTCTGGGAGTCTATGACATCACGGTGCAACCGGGAGGCGGCCTGTTGGTTTTTGGCAGCTTTACGAAGGTGGACGGGCAGCCCCGCAAGTTTGTGGCGCGCCTGCTGGCCAATGGCACGCTCGACCCCCAGTTTGCGCCGCCGGCCAATGCCGTGTGGCAGGTACCCACGGTAGGCGTGGGCAATACCGCTGGCTTCCGTTACGCCGTGGGCCTGGCCAACGGCCAGACCCTGGTGCTCTGGAATGATGCCACCCGCAGCTACCTGGCCCGCCTCAACCCCAACGGCACCCT
>JALYUH010000417.1 GCA_030853985.1 Bacteroidota bacterium
CAGGCGTTGCAGGTGGTGCAGGCCCAAAGCTCCTCGGGCGTTACTTTGCCGCGCAGCAGCGTGGCGTTGGCCAGGTCGGTAATGGGTTCGTGCTTAGCTTCTTCGCCGTAGACGTTGGGATGGAAGATGAGCGGCGAGTGATACTTTTCCTCCATCCGGTCGCGCGTATCCATAATGATTTTGCGCGGCGAGAGCAGCTTGCCCGTGAGGTTGGCAGGGCACACCGACGTGCAGCGCCCGCACTCCGTGCAGGAGTAGGCGTTCATCAGGCTGGTCCAGGGCAGGTCCTCCACGTCCTTCGCCCCGAACGAGGTGGGGGCCAGGGCCGAGCCGTCGGGCGCGGTGGGCGCGGGTGGCACCACAAAGCTGGGGTCCATCATGGCCTTCACCTCGTTGGTGATGCTCTCTACGTTCGAAAACTGGCCCTGCGGCACCAGCCGCGAGTACCACACGTTCGGAAACGCCATGATGATGTGGAAGTGCTTCGAGCTAGGCAGGTAGTTGAGGAACAGCAGGATGCCGGTGATGTGCAGCCACCAGCCCAGGCGTTCCAACACGTGCAGGGTGCCCTCGTTGGCGGGGAGCAGGCCCACCAGCAGGTTGCTGATGGGGAAGGTGCCGGGCAGGTCCTGGCCTTCCAGCTGGTGCAGCTTCAAATCGGCCGTGTTCATGAAGAACAGGGCCAGCATCAGCACCACTTCAATGTAGAGGATGATATTGGCGTCGAGCTTGGGCCACAGGCGCAGCTCGGGACCGGTGAAGCGCTTGAGCGGCGGGCTGCTGTTGCGGCGCCACCAGAAAGCGGCCACGGCCACAATCACGAGCGCGGCCAGGATTTCGTTGGTCGCCATCAGCACATCGTACACCGGCCCAAGGAACTTGAGGGCGCGATGGAAGCCGAAAATGTTGCCGAACAAGCCATCAACCACAATCTCAATCACCTCGATGTTGATGACTAGGAAGCCCACGTACACCACCAGGTGCAGCAGGGCCGGCGTCATGCGCTTGAACATTTTCTGCTGCCCGAAGGCGACGAGCAGGGTCTTTTGAAACCGCTCGGCGGCGTTGCCGCTCATGTCGCGGTCGCGCCCGACGAGGATGTTGGCCCGGATTTTCCGCACCTGCCAGGTGAAGAGGCCAAAGGCTGCCACCAACAGCAGCAGGAAGAGGATAGATTGCAACATGCGGTAAAGGTAAGGCGGGAACGTTTGGGGCTGCAAGATACTCGGCATGCCGAACAGTTTTGCGACAAATTTCAGTTCGCAAACACTTTTTTTTGCCGGGTTGTTGCGTCATTGCTTTGAATTCGTACCTTTGCGGTCCCCTAAGCACTCCAGCTAGCACGGCGGGGAAATGGCGACATAGCTCAGTTGGTAGAGCACAGCACTGAAAATGCTGGTGTCGTTGGTTCGATTCCAACTGTCGCCACCAGAAAGGCCTCCAGCATTGCGCTGGAGGCCTTTTTTATTGTGCCAGGGCCGGAATCCGGAGCAGGCTAGGAGGGCCAATTCTGGGGCGGTTCACGCAGGCAGGAAAAAGCCGATAGGCCCGCGGCCGAAGTGATGCCTTTTGGCCATCGAAACCGAGGACGCTGGGGCCGGGAAGGAGTTGAAATCAACGAGCACGGACAACTCGCCGGGATGTCGGCGGTGCGATTTCGAGCGGGCGCCTGAACCTGCGGACCCGAGGTGCCGCAGCGGTGCAACTTAAACGAGGGCGGAAAGCGCCAGCAGCCGCCCCGGGGAGAAGGGCGTGCGGGTCGTGTTCAGAAAGCAGAAAAATGGGCTGCCCAAGCGGCCGGGGTACTTTGGCGGCCGGGACAAGGCCCGGGTTCAACCAAAAGATGCGTTTGCGGGAACAGCTACAGCAGCCACATTTGTATAAATGAACAAATGTTCATAAGTTTGTATCAGCTATGACCCCAACCCCTGCCGCCACCGTTGACCTGGGCCTCGACATCGAGAAGATGGAGAAGGTGGCTTTCATTCTGAAAACTACGGCGCACCCCACGCGCATCGCCATCGTGCAGCTGCTGGCCGCGCAGGAAAGCCTGTCGGTAACGGACATCAGCGAGCGGCTGAACGTGGAGCAGAGCCTGCTCTCGCACCACCTCACGGGCATGAAGCTCAAGGGTATTCTGAGCAGCACCCGCGAGGGCAAAAACATTTACTACGCCCTGAAAATGCGCGAAGTCATTGCCGTGATTCAGTGCCTGGCCGCGTGTACCTTTTTGTAGGCGGCGCGGCTTTTTGGGGTCGATATACATGAACAATCCTTCATAATTTCATACGTTAACTGCTTATGCTGCACTACCTGGGCTACTTCGCCGCCATTTTTATTGGCCTTGCGCTCGGCATTATGGGCGGGGGCGGCTCCATCCTCACGGTGCCCGTGCTGGTGTACCTGATGGGCGTGAGCCCGGTGCTGAGCACGGCCTACTCGCTGTTTGTGGTGGGCAGCACTTCGGTGGTGGGGGCGGCGGGCTACCTGCGCAAGGGTTTGGTGTCGCTAAAAACGGCCATTGTATTTCTCATGCCGTCGTTGCTGGCGGTGTTTCTGGTGCGCAAGGTGCTGCTGCCGGCCATTCCGCACGAGCTGTTTACGGTGGGCCGCCTCGTTTTCACCAAAGATTTGCTGGTGCTGGTGGCTTTTGCCGTGCTGATGGTGGCGGCGGCCACCTCGATGATTCGCAGCCGGCCGGCCGGCGCGGGGGCAGCCGATGAGCGGCCAGCCGCTCAGCCCGCGTTCAACTACCCGCTGGTTCTGGGCATTGGGCTGGTGGTGGGCCTGCTCACGGGCTTTGTGGGCGCGGGCGGCGGCTTTCTCATCATTCCGGCGCTGGTGCTGGGCGCGCGCCTGCCCATGAAGCTGGCCGTGGGCACTTCGCTGGCCATTATCGCCCTGAACTCGCTCATCGGCTTCACCGGCGATTTGAGCGCGGGCACGCCCATCGCCTGGTCGTTTCTGCTGGGCTTTCTGGCCTTTGCCCTCGGCGGAATTGTGCTGGGCACGTACCTGGCCCGCTTCATTCCGGGGGCGAAGCTGAAGCCGGCGTTCGGTTGGTTCACGCTGGCCATGGGCACGTTTATTCTCACCAAAGAGCTGCTGTTTCACCACGCCTGACGCTTTCGTTGCGCTTGCCAATCTCCGTTTTTCCGGTGTTTTTTTATGAAAATCGAACAGTTTGAAGACAAGGGCTTGGCCCATTTCTCCTACGCTATTCTAAGCGAGTGCGCCCGCGAAATCGTGCTCATCGACCCGGCCCGTAACCCGCGGCCCTACTACGACTACGCCCGGGCGAACGCCGCCAAAATCGTGGCCGTTATCGAAACCCACCCGCACGCCGACTTTGTGTCGTCGCACCTCGAAATTGCCCGGGCCACCGGCGCGCGCATTCGCGTGAGCAAGCTGCTCGGGGCCGATTATGCGCACGAGGCTTTTGATACGGGCGACGCTTTTGTCGTGGGCAAGCTCACGTTCCGGGCGCTGAATACGCCCGGCCACTCGCCCGATTCCATCAGCATCGTGCTGGCGCGCGCGGGGAAAGACGTGGCCGTGTTCACCGGCGACACGCTGTTTATTGGCGACGTGGGGCGGCCCGACCTGCGCGAAAAGGCCGGCAACCTGACCGCCCGGCGCGAGGAGCTGGCCCGCCAGCTGTACCACTCGCTGCGCGAGCAGCTGCTGCCGCTGGCCGATGCCGTGCTGGTGTACCCGGCCCACGGCGCGGGCAGCCTCTGCGGCAAGGCCCTGGCCGGGGCCAACAGCAGCAGCATCGGGGCCGAAAAAGCCGGCAACCCCATGTTGCGCACCATGAGCGAAGCGGACTTTGTGCAGAAGCTGCTGGCCGACCAGCCGTTCATTCCCAAATACTTCGGCCACGACGTGGCCCTGAACAAGGCCGGCGCGCCCGACTACGCGCCCAGCGTGCAGCAAGTGCCGCGCCTGGCGGCCGGCGCGGCGCTCGAAACGGGCGTGGTGGTGGTGGACAGCCGGCCCGAGGCCGAATTCAAAAAAGGCCACGCGGCCGGGGCCATCAACATCCAGCAGGGCGGCAAATTTGAGACCTGGCTGGGTTCCATCGTGGGGCCGGCGGAACCGTTCTACCTCATTGCGGCCGACGAAGCCACGCGGGAAGACCTGATTCAAAAGACGGCCAAAATCGGCTACGAGCCGCTGATTGTGGGCGCGCTGGTGGGCACGCCCGCTACCGGGGCCACCTTGCCGGGCCTCGAGGTGCCGGCCTTCCGCGCGCACCCGGCGCAGTACACAATCGTGGACATTCGCAACCCGGTGGAGCACCGCGATGAACCGATTTTTGCGGGTGCTATCAGCATTCCGCTGCCCGAGCTGCGGGAGCGGGCCACGGAGCTGCCGACCGGTAGGCCGGTGGTGGTGCATTGTGCGGGCGGCTACCGCTCGGCGGCCGGCAGCAGCATTGTGGCCGCTGCCCTGCCCGGCACCGAGGTGCTGGACTTGGGCGAGGCCGTGAAATCCTTCCAGCCCGCTCCGGTGGCTTATTAGGCCTGGGTTTTTTGCCCCAAGGGCCCACTTCGTGTAGCGGCCCGCTTATTCGCCAACACAGCGAGGCAGCGCTGACCGGCCAGCTCCGGCACGGCTTTCAGCGGCTGCGCTGCCGCACCAAAAACCACCATACCACTTTTCAGACCACCCAACATTTCCTTTTCTGCTCCTGCCGTCGGTAGGCCGTGGCGGGGGCCTGAACGTTCGCGCTACTATCCATTACTCTTGAAACTGCGCTAAGCGGCTGTTTGAGCTACTCCACCTGTTACCTTCAGAAAGCGGCTACGTCTTTTTTATTTCCTTATGCTCGAACTCCTGCAACAACCCTGGCCCTGGTACGTGGCCGGGCCCCTCATTGGCCTCACGGTGCCGGCGCTGCTGCTGGTGGGCAACAAGGCGCTGGGTATCAGTAGCTCGCTGCGCCACGTGTGCGCGGCTTGCGTGCCGGCCGGTATCCCGTTTCTCACCTACAACTGGCGGGCCGAAATGTGGAACCTGGTGTTTGTGCTCGGCATTGCGCTGGGCGGCTTCATCGGCTACCGGCTCATGGGCCACCCCGACGGGGTGGCCATCTCGGCAGCCACGGTGCGCGACCTGAAGGCCGAAATGCACCTCACCAACTTCACCGGCCTGCTGCCCCGCGAGCTGTTTGCCCTCGACAACCTGGCCAACTGGAAGGGCTGGGTGTTTTTGGTGCTGGGCGGCTTTTTGGTGGGCTTTGGCACGCGCTACGCGGGCGGCTGCACCTCGGGGCACGCCATTTCGGGCCTTTCCAACCTGCAATGGGTGTCGCTGGTGGCGGTTATCGGCTTTTTTGCCGGCGGCCTGCTGATGACGTGGGTTATTTACCCGATAATGTTTTAACCGACGGTGATGAAATACGTTAAATACCTGGTGCTGGGCACGTTGTTCGGCATTATTCTCACCAAAAGCGAAGTCATTAGCTGGTTTCGGATTCAGGAGATGTTCCGCTTCCAGAGCTTCCACCTGTATGGCGTCATCGGCTCGGCCATTGTGGTGGGCCTGGTTTCAATTCAACTTATCAAGCGCAACGGCCTGAAAACGATAAGTGGCGAGCCGATTGTGCTGGCCGACAAGCGCTTCAACCACGGGGTCTGGATTGGCGGGCTGATTTTCGGCTTCGGCTGGGCCATCACGGGGGCCTGCCCCGGCCCGCTGTTTGCGCAGCTGGGCAGCGGCATCGGCGCGGCGGCCGTAATGATTGTGGCCGCCCTGGCTGGCACCTGGACCTACAGCGCCCTGCGCGAAAAACTGCCCTATTGAGGGTTCTGACTATCTTCCGCCATGAAACCCACCGACGAACGGGTGCAGTTGCTGCCCCACCTGGCCCGCCTGCTAATGGGGCTGACGGCGGCCGTGGTGCTGGCACTGGTGCTCGTGCTGACGCAGCGATATGGGCCGCCGGCCGCAGCGGTGGCGGTAGTGAGGCCGGGGCCGGACGAAGCTGCCCAAGGGCCACCCCCGCCGGGCAGCTACCACCGCCCGGCCACCCCGGCCCCCGATACGGCCACCATTCCGCGCACGGCCGCCGGCCGCCGCATTCGCTACGGGCGCGAGCTGGTGGCCCGCACGGCGCAGTACCTAGGGCCGCAAGGTTCGGTGGCGCACCTTACCAACGGCATGAACTGCCAGAATTGCCACCTGCAGGCCGGCACCCAGGGCTTCGCCAACAACTACTTGGCCGTGGCCGCAACTTACCCCAAAATGCGCGCCCGCTCGGGCACGGTGGTGAGCATTGAGCAACGCGTGGCCGACTGCCTGGAGCGCAGTCTCAATGGCCGCGCCGTGCCCGACAGCGGCCGGGAGATGCGCGCCATCGTGGCCTACATCAAGTGGCTGGGCCAGGGCATTGCCAAGGGTAAAAAGGTGTACGGCACCGGTTTCGTGCGGCTGCCCTACCTCGCCCGGGCCGCCAGCCCGATGATTGGCAAAGCCGTGTTTGCCAGCAAGTGCCGGAGCTGCCACGGCCCCGCCGGGCAGGGCCAGCCGCTGGCCGCTGGGCGCGGCTACCAGTACCCGCCGCTGTGGGGGCCGCACAGCTACAACGATGGCGCGGGCCTGTTCCGGGTGAGCAGCCTGGCCAAGTACGTGAAGGCCGCCATGCCTTTTGGAGCCAGCTTCGACCACCCGCTGCTTACCGACGAGCAGGCTTGGGACGTGGCGGCGTTTGTGAATTCGCAGCCCCGCCCGCACTTGGCCACGCTCCGCGACTGGCCCAACATCCGCCAGAAACCGGTGGACCATCCTTTCGGTCCCTACGCGGATAATTTTTCGGAAAAGCAGCATAAGCTCGGGCCCTGGCAACCCATCGAGGCCGCCCACCCGCCGCCCGCCAAAGCCAACTAACCCGCCGCGTGCCAGGAGCGGGGGCTTGGTTGCGGCGCGGCCAGCTTGCCAGCCGAAAGCACCCCAGCAAGTGGGGAGCGGTGGGAGGCGGGCCGCCCGAATGGCGGCGGAAAGCAAGCTCCGGGGCGCTGGAAATCCGGCTATCCGGGCTTGTTTCAGCATTGGGAGCCACTTTCGCGGGGCCAGCTCTTTTGCTCCGCCACCAGTCATTCACCCGGCCCCGCCGCGCCGCGCTGGGCGAGCAAGCCGCGGCCCGTTAGTGCGCTACGCCAGAAATTGAGAAATGTAGCGGTTAATATGTTTGGCCAAAAGCTTAATAAACTTCTGCTAGATTTGTAGCGTTAAGGCAAAAAAATAAGGGGTCGGGCACTCGGCCCAACCCCTTACCAACTACCGCAGTAGCTGCGAGAGCAAGAAAATGCCAATGGCTTTGCCTACTCCGCCCGCTACTCCTAGCAATACAGCCTGTCCGACCGATTGCAGTAGTTTTTTCGCACGTTCCTTATTCATTTCAGGAAAGAAGTGAGGTGCTTGTTCCACCTGCTTCTTGAAACCCCGGTTGTGTCCAGCAACCGGGGTTTCGTCTTTTTAGGGACTAGCCGAGGTGAGGTGGGTTAACCGTGCGATGAAATAAAGGTAAACTCACCGCTTCTTGTGGAACAAGTGTTCACAGCGTCCTAAAGACCTTGTGGTCTTTTTTAATTTTTATAACTATTTGAAAAAAAATAGTTTGATTTCTACGAATGTTCAGCGTGTAACCAAAGCGTGTAACCTGGAATGTGGATAAGTTTTCCCGGAAATCTTTATTTCCACCAAGCATTATTCCTCAAAACTCCACGATAAATCCCACCGTAGGCACCACTAGCGCGTCGCTGTCGGGCAGCAGGATGGGCACCGCGTTGCTGCCATCCGGGCGTAGCGGCTGGCCATTGGTGGTGGTGTAGGCCGAGTTGTCGGCCAGGCGCTCGAAGGTGTAGGTGGGTACTGATACCGGCTTGGCCAGCAGCGCATTCTGCACATCAATTTAAAAGTCGAAGCTTAGGCGGCGCAGGCTCACTTTCTTGTCGAGGCTCAGGTCGAGTTGCTGGAAGGTGCTTAGGCGCTGGGTGTTAAGCTGGGTGTAGTCGAGG
>JALYUH010000430.1 GCA_030853985.1 Bacteroidota bacterium
TGCCAACGCTGGTACTCGCTGCGCTCGTCGCAAGCCGAAGCTGACGGCACCGCTCGGCGTATCTTCGCAAACAAACCTTTATGCCGAAAATATGCGTCGACTCCTACCCTTCTTGTTATTAAGCGCCGCGCCCGCCCTGGCCCAAACGACTTCGCCCGTCATCGACCGCACCGATATGCCGTCGCTCACGGTGGGCATCGACAGCCTGCGCCTGAGCGTAGCCAGCCCGGTACTGCCCGCCAGTGCCCCGCCCCTGACCCGGCGCGGCGCCAACCAAACCTGGAACTACGCCGGGCTGCTGCCCACCAGCCAGCGGGTGGAAGCCTACATGCCGGCCAGCGTAGTAACGGCTACTTCGCTGCTTTATACCTTCACGTTTGGCCCGTTGGGCGGCGTGAACCGGGCCACGGTCGCCTCGCCGCAGGCCCTGCCGATACCGACCGGGGCCAACCTGCCCATTGCGCTCACCGATACCTACCAGTTCTACAACCTGGCTGCCGCCGGGGCCACCCCGCAGGATTTCCGCTCGGTGGGCTTCGGCGCTTCGCTGAATGGCACGGCTATTCCGGTAACGTATGCCAGCGCGGCCCAGCAGGACGTAATCTACCGTTTCCCGCTCAGCTTCGCCAGCCTGGCCGATTCCAGCAGCTCGTTTTTCTCGACGCCGGCCGCCATTGCCACCGTGGGCTACCTCAGCCAGAAGCGCAAGCGCGTGAACAAACCCGATGCCTGGGGCACGCTCACGACGCCCTTTGGCACGTTCCAGACGGTGCGCGTTGTCACCAAGCTTATCGACCACGACAGCGTGGCTTTCGGCGGCACGCCCGGCCAGGGCTTCGATATTCCGCTAACGCGCGAGTACAAGTGGCTGGCCAAGGGGCAGCACGTGCCGGTGCTCACCATTACCACGCGGCTCGTGGGCGGGCAGGAAGTGGTGAGCGGCGTGGAGTACCGCGACATTTACCGCCGCCTCTTTGGCCTGGCCACCCGCGATGCGGTGCTGGAGGCCGGGCTGGCCGCCGCGCCCAACCCTTCGGCGGTAGGTAGCGCGCTCACGCTCAGCGTGCCGGCGGGTAGCGGGCCGCTCACCATCTCGGCCACCGATGTGGTGGGGCGGCTGCTGTTCCGGCGCAGCTACGCGGGCGGCACGGGGAGCGTTAGCATTGGCGGCGAAGCCTTTGGCAGCTTCCGCGGCGTGGCGCTGCTAACCGTACAAACGGCGCGGGGCACGGCCACGCGCCGGGTGGTGCGCGAGTAGTATTGGCCGGCCGAATGCACCGTTTTGGCAGTTTTGCCGTTAGAGAAACCGTTGGCGACCTGCGCCAACGGTTTTTTTCATGGGTAAATTTGCGGAGTTGAACCTGGGGCCGGAGCGCGAATGCGCCCATCCCGGCCCGGGAATTCTGACAACCAATTACCTGATACCGAATACGATTCTTCAATTATGGCAACTTCTTCCAACGGCAAATCTACCGGTTCTGCTGCGTCCAATGGCAAGGCTACGCCCGGCGGCACGCACCACAAAAAAGTCGGTAAGCCGGCCGATGACCTGCTGACGCCCACCGCCGTACCGGCCCACAAGCTAGTGCTGCGCACGCTGCGCCGCTCCGATTTCAAGGCCATTAAGGAAATCATGGACCAGGTGTATTCCAATATGGAAGGCGCGTGGTCGGCCGACGAGTTCAGCGCCCTGATTCGCAAGTTTCCGGAGGGCCAGATTGGCATTGAGGACAACGGCCAGCTGGTGGCCGCCGCGCTGGCTATTATCGTGGATTACAGCAAGTTCGGCGATAAGCACACGTATGCTAAAATCACCGGCAACGGCAAGTTCGACACCCACGACGACACCGGCGACACGCTTTACGGCGTCGACGTATTCGTGGACCCCGCCTACCGCAGCCTGCGCCTGGGCCGCCGCCTCTATGATGCCCGCAAGGAACTGTGCGAGAACCTGAACCTGCGCGCCATGGTGGCCGGCGGCCGCATTCCCGGCTACGCCACCTACGCCAGCGAGATGACCCCGGCCAAATACGTGGAAAAAGTGCGCAACAAGGAGCTGGTCGACCCCATCCTCACCTTCCAGCTCTCCAACGAGTTCTACGTGCGCAAAATCATTCGCGGCTATTTGCCTTACGACTCGGAATCAAAGGCTTATGCCACGCTCCTGGAGTGGATTAACGTGTATTACGAGGAGACGGAAAAGCTTATTGGTAATGAGAAAACCAACGTCCGCATCGGCATTGTGCAGTGGCAGATGCGCGCCACCAGCAGCCTGGAAGACCTGTTGCAGCAGATTGAGTTTTTCGTGGATACCGTGAGTGGCTACAAGGCTGACTGCGTGATGTTTCCGGAGTTTTTCAACGCCCCGCTCATGGCCCTCACCAACGAGGACTCGCCGGCGGTGGCCATCCGGGCCATGGCGGCCTTCACCGAGCCCATCAAAGCGAAGATGATGGAGCTGGCCGTGAGCCACAACATCAACATCGTGGCCGGCTCGATGCCCGTGTATGAGAACGAGAAACTGCATAACGTAGCCTTCCTCTGCCGCCGCGATGGCACCGTGGACGAGCAGTACAAGCTGCACGTAACCCCCGACGAGGCCAGCTACTGGGGCATGCGCGGCGGCGACAAGCTCAAATGCTTCGATACGGATTTTGGCAAAATCGGCATTCTGGTGTGCTACGACGTGGAATTCCCCGAGCTGTCGCGCATGCTGAGCGACGAGGGCATGAAAATCCTGTTTGTGCCCTTCTGGACCGATACCAAGAACGCCTACCAGCGCGTGCGCCTCTGCGCCCAGGCCCGGGCCATCGAAAACGAGTGCTACGTGGCCATCACGGGCTCGGTGGGCAACCTGCCGCGCGTCGAGAACATGGACATTCAGTACTCGCAGTCGGCCGTTTTCAGCCCTTCCGACTTTGCTTTCCCGCACGATGCCATCGTGGCCGAAGCCACGCCCAACACGGAGATGACCCTCATCGCCGACCTCGACTTAGACCTACTCAAAGACCTGAATACCAGCGGCGCGGTGCGCAACCTGCGCGACCGCCGCAAGGACCTGTACTCGGTGAGCTGGGTGCGCAAAACCGAGCGCGACGACGAGCTGCTGGCCCAGGGCGAGGAGCGCCGGCCCGGCACCAATTCGCGCCGCAAGGCCATCGCGGCGGGGTAATTACCAGAGATTCAGGATAAATAGAAAAGCGCGACCGTGAGAATGGTCGCGCTTTTCTGTTCATCGGGAATCGGCTACTGCCGCTGTAAGCCGCTTGTGTAGTGCGGATGATATAATTTAAGACTTCGCTGCCTGCTGTTTAGCGGCGCGTCAGCGCCTCATTGCGCAGCGATAAGGCTACTGTTTCACCGTCACATAAGCCGATATCGAAGCGCCGGGCTCCCGCTTCCAAGTGCCCAGGCTGCTGCTGCGGGAGATGGCCGCGCCGCCAAACTGCCCACCGTAGCTCAAAACAGGGACCACAGACTTGTTATTCGCAGCAGGCGCGGCAGTTTTATGGTCGGGTAAAAACTCGAACCCCAGAAAAAAGTCGGTCTGCATGGTCAGTGCGTATCTGGTGAGGTCGATGGCCAGCCAGCCATTGTGCACGGCCGTGCGCACCAGAATGGGTTGTTCGACGAGGCGCGCGCCGGGCAGGTCCTGCGCGACGCGGTAGAAGTTGAGGCGAAACGTAACGGTATCGACTGTGGGGGAGCGCAGAAAAATATGCGCCCGCACCAGCTCCACTGGCATTTTACCCACCGAAATCAGCTTCCCGAATTCCACAATGTCGTGCGTTTCATGGTCAGCTACCTGGCCCCGGAGCAGGGGGTTGTGCGTGGTGGTGCCAATGCGGCGTACCCTGGCTGCCCGGCCCAGCACCACTACCTCGTGCAAGGCCGTAAGCTTTTCCACAAGCATGAATCTATTCTGTTGATTAGCAATTATTTGAATAATAGATACGGATTGCTCCTGGTAGCCGATGGCCGAAAACGTGAGCGTGTCGTTGGCCCGGTTGGGTGGAATGCGGAGCGAGAATTCGCCGTTGGCATCGGCTGCCGTGCCCGTATTTTTTCCCCTGATGCCAATGTTGACAAACGGAATGGCGGCCTTATCGACTTGGGCCTGCACCCGGCCGGTCAGCAAAACGCCTTGCGCCAAGGCGGGCAGTACGCTACGGGCCAGCATGGCCAGCAGCAGGAACAAACGGGGAAATAGCATCGCCAGAACGTGTTGATTGGCTAGCTGGATGCTCAAATTCTGGCAAGGGTTGCTACGCGGACTACCATATTCTTCCATTTTACAGCAGCTTGTAGTATACGGCCGTGGCGTGGGGCTGCCCGTCGTGGTTGATGAAATAGGCCGGAATGGCCCCAACGAATACGTAGCCCATTGATTGATAGAGCATTTCGGCCCCGTCGCCCTGCCGGGTATCGAGTACCAGCGTGGTGCGGCCCAACTGGCGGGCCTGCGTTTCGAGGGCTTCGAGCAGCTGGCGGGCCACGCCCTGGCGGCGCGCCCGCCGGTGTACCAGCAGCTTCGAGACTTCGGCGCGGAGCAGCGAGTTGGGGCGGGTGGCCAGGTCGAGCTGCACGGTGCCCAGGAGCTCGCCATTTTCGGGCCGGCGGGCTACCAGCAGCACCCGGTGCCCGGCGTCGATGGCCGCGAACACGCTTTGCCAGTAGTGCTCGGCTTCGGCGGCGGCCAGGGGCGGCAGGAAGCCCACCGAAGCCCGCGAGTCGACGGCATCGCGGAGCAGCTCGTGTAGCTGGGGCAGGAGCGCGCGGGCTTCGGCCGCGCGGAGGGAGGTGATAAGAGGAGCCATAAGGAGCGCAAGAAAACCATTCGGCCAGCTAACGGGCGGGTACCAGGCCCGAACCGGCGGCGGGACGGTCTTTTGTGCGTAAACTGCGCATTCGTTTGCCCGCCCTTTGCCCCGGCTTATTTTGACTATATTGGTATATGCGAGCTTTTATCACCGGAGCCAACCGGGGCCTGGGCTTTGAGCTCACCCGCCAATACCTGGAGCGCGGCGACCAGGTTTTTGCCGCCAGCCGGCAGCCCACCGCCGCCGCCGAGCTGCAAACCCTGAAACAACAGTACGCCGACCGCCTCGTGCTGCTGCCCCTCGACGTAACCAGCGCGGCCTCGATTGCTGATGCCGTGGCCACCACCCAGGCCCACACTGAGGCCCTCGACGTGCTCATCAACAACGCCGGGGTATACCCGCACGCGGGCTCGGGCGACGCCCACCAGCGCCTGGGCCAACTCACCCACGACGATGCCATGGAAACCATGCAGGTGAATGCCATCGGGCCGCTGCTGGTGGCCCAGGCGCTGCTGCCGCTGCTGCGGGCCGGCCGCAAGGGCCGCATTCTCAGCATCTCGTCGGGCCAGGGCTCCCTCACCTGGAAAGCCACCGGCGACCCTTACCACTACAGCGCCAGCAAGGCCGCCCTGAACATGTACATGCGCAGCCTGGCCGCCGAAATTGGCCATCTGGGCCTAATTTCGGTGCTCGTGGACCCCGGCTGGATGCGCACCGAAATGGGCGGTGAGCACGCCACCCAGGAGCCCGCCGACTCGGCCCGCGGCATTATCCGGCTGGCCGAACAGCTGCACACCGAAGAAAACGGCAGCTTCGTGACCTGGCAGGGCCAAACGGTACCCTGGTAAGCCGGAGCTACCCGAAATTGGCTGTTGCCGTTGGGCCGAAGCCACTTTCTTTGAAGCTGAGGCGGTTCAGAAAGCCGTCGGGCACTCATGAGCGCGACCGGTCCCGGCTACCGCAACAACTTCGCAGCCTTCGGACGGACCGCTGGGCGGCACGACGTGTAGAGTTATGGCTTTTGCGCGCCAAAGCGCCCGCGCGCCTTATCTTTAGGCTTTCGATTGCATTGCGATTTTTTCTTATTTTAAGGCGTTTTGCTTAATACTACGCCCCGTATTGCCGCTTTTTTTCTAATCGAAACGATTCGGCCGCCGGCCGACGTTTCGCGGTAGCCGGCCCGTACGTGCCGAACCGACTTCCTGCCCCGCTTATTTTTTTAACCTTACTAATCCCTTTCACTTGTGAGGAAAACCTCTACGATGAAACTAGGCCTGGCCCTGATGGGCTTGCTGCCGGCAGCGCTACACGCGCAGACCATTGCTCCTCAGCAAGCCCTGGAAAAGGCGCTGGCCGCCCGCTCGCAGTGGGTTGGCCCCGAATACACGGCAGCCGACCTGCGCATCAGCAGCGCCTACGCCGAAGCCAACGGCCTGGAGCACATTTATGTGCAGCAGGCCCACGCGGGCATTCCGGTGTATAACCACATGGCGACGCTGGCTTTTGCCCGGGGCCGCCTGGCTACGCACACGGGCAAATTTGTGCCGGCCAAGCTGCTCGCCGGCCTGCCCACCGCCCCCGCCCTGAACGCCGCCGGGGCCGTGAACCGCGCCCTGCTGCACGTGGCCCCCACGGCCGCCGTAGTACCCGTACTGCTCAGTGAGGATGGTGGCCCCGAGGCGCGCCACACCTTTGCGGGCACGGGCGTAGCCCGCCGCGACATTGTGGCCAGCCTGACCTGGGCCGTGGACGAGGCCGGCCGCCCCCACCTGGCCTGGAACGTGAACGTGGAAATGCTGCACTCGCCCGACTGGTGGAATGTGCGCGTAGATGCCGCCACCGGCCTCATTCTGGGCCAGGACAACTGGACCGTGGAGGAAAAGGCCGCCGATGCCAGCACTACCGCAGCAGGGGCGGCCCGCCCGCAGGCCAAAACCCAGCTGCAACCCCCTCCCCCCCCGCCCAGCGCAACGTCTTCGTCGTTTTTCGTGGTGGGCTACCCGCGCGAAAACCCGGGCACCCTTGGGCTCCAAACCGAAACCGACCCCTGGCTGAAAGCCGGGGCCGGCAACAACGCCACCACCCACGGCTGGAACTTCGACGGTACCACCAACTACGTTACCACCCGCGGCAACAACGTGGCCGCCTACGACGACTCGCTGAAAGCCAACGCGCCGGGCCGCTACGCCACTTCCAGCACGCCGGCACCCACGCTCACCTTCGCCTTTGCCTACAATGCCGCGGCGGCCCCCACCACCCGGGCCAACCGCAACGCGGCTACCGTGAACCTGTTCTACTGGAACAACATCATTCACGACCTTACCTACCAGTACGGTTTCACGGAGGCGGCCGGCAATTTCCAGGCCGATAACCTGGGCCGGGGCGGCGCGGGCAACGACTACGTGCGGGCCGAAGCCCAGGACGGCAGCGGCACCAACAACGCCAACTTCAGCACCCCCGACGACGGCAGCAGCGGCCGCATGCAGATGTTTCTGTGGGGCGCGGCCCCGACGGCCTACAATCTGCAGGTGAGCGCCCCAGCTACGGTGGCCGGTAGCTACCCAGCTGTGGAAGGCAGCTTCAGCA
>JALYUH010000432.1 GCA_030853985.1 Bacteroidota bacterium
CTCCCCAGGTGCGCCAGCTCTTCCCTGAGCCCGCCTACCTGGTCGGCTGCGGCAGTTCTCACATCTGGCTGCACCGCGCCGCCGAGCCCGACCGCCTGGTACTAATCCACTAACCTTACTTTCTAACCGTCATGTTTCACGCCCTCATCCATCACCCCGACCTGACCCAAGCCCAGCACCGCGCCCTGCCCCAGGTTTCCAATACCGACCTCTCCGAGCTCAAAGCCGGCATCATGGGCCAGCTGCGCCGGCCCAACCCCGTGGCCCTTGCCTACGGTAGCCACTTCCACACGGCCGTGCTGGAGCCCCCGCACTACGCCCGCACCGACGAGCGCGGCATCAAATGGGCCGACCTGGAAACGCTGGCCCGCCAGGTGCGCCGCCAACGCTACTGCCGCGACCTGCTGTACCGGGGCCAGGCCGAGCAGTCCTACACCGCCACCCACACCGCCACGGGGGTAGGGGTGAAGCTCCGCCCCGACCTGCTGGTACGCAGCCGCGCCGGCCGCCAGCTCACACTCATCGACTTCAAGACTACCAGCAGCCCCGACCGGGACCATTTCCTGACCACCATCGAGAAGTACGATTACGACCGTCAGGCCGCCTTATACCTGGACGTGCTCGGAGCTACCCGCTTCCTTATCATCGGGGTGCAGAAGAAGGCTCCGCACGAGGTGTGGCGTGTTGAGCTAACGGCCATGCCCGGCCTCGTCGAGCAGGGTCGCAAGAAGTACGCGGCGCTGCTGCGCCACCACGCCCGGCAAACCGCCGGCTTGTCCATTCCCTTCGCAATGCCCGCGCCGTTGGCGCTGGCTGCCTAACTTATTATCATTCACTTCACCCACTCTTTTTATTCTTCATAAATGGCAACCTTCCAAATCTTCCAGAGCAGCGGCCAGTATTGGTACCACCTGCGCGCCGACAATGGCGAAATTGTCCAGTCGGGCGAAGGCTACACGGCCAAGGCCAGCTGCGAAAGCGGCATCCAGTCCGTCAAGTCTAATTGCCAGCCCCACCGCTTCCAGTCATTTCTGGAGTCTGGCCAGTATGGCTTTAATCACGTAGCCGCCAACGGCGAAATCATCGGCCGCAGCGAGAAGTATACCACCGCCCAGGCCCGCGACCACTGCATCCAGGTAGTGCTGAGCGAAGCCCCAGAGGCCCCCGTAACAGACCTGACCCGCTAACCTCAAAAGGTGGCCTGTCCAGGCGTATGCACCTAAACGCAAAAGGCCGGCCCCTGCTACAGGGCCGGCCTTTCCATTTTGGGGCACTTCTAGCAACCGCTAGTCTTGCGCCGCATCCCAGCGCGCCGGGGGTACTTCGGCCCCAAGCGCCGGTACCTCGGCAATTGGCACCGCAGCCACCGCCTTGAGCGCCGGCGTGGGCACCAGCACCGGCGTCCCCGCTACCAGTTCCCCAAACAACGGGTTAGCCGGCAACTCCTGTCCACCGTTGCCATCCGGCACTTGGTTGAACAATACCACTTCCTCACCGGGCGTGCTCTGCGCCAAATGGTCCACCAGCACTTCCTGACCGCTGTTGGCGTGCAGCGCCTGCGTGAGCAGCGTGTAGGTGCTCACGTCCACGTTATAGAGCTGGTTCAGCGCGTTCATCTGCATGGCTGCGTCCTCGGCCGCGCCGATGGCATCGGCCAGCAACTGCGTGTAGCGCCGGGCTTTCTGGTCAGCCTTAGCGCGGAGCTTGATAGCGTGTTTCATGCGCCGTTTGAATTGGGTTTGATAGGCCGTAAGTGCCATAATGCTTGAGATGAAATAGGTGGAAAAAAGAGCGGCCGGCCGTTGCTGGCCGGCCGCTTGGTTGCCGAAGTGCCCGCGGCTTAGGCCACGTACTCAATGGCCAGCGGGTTAGTGCTGTTGTTGTTGAGCGGGTAGAACTTGCCGTTCACCTGCTGGTAGAAGTTGATGCCCACCACGCCCACCACCAGGTTGGCCGCGGGCGGTGCCACCGGGAAGCTGGCCACCACCACTTGGTTAATCAGGGCTGCACTGTTTACTGCCAGGATACCCAACGGAGCAGCTACCACCGCATTCGTGTAGGTCAGCGTCTCCATATCCAGCGAGGAAGCGGCGAACACCACCTCAAAGTGGGTCGTCCCCTGCGGGGCGGCAACGTCCGAGGCCGGACTGAGCGCCGGAATGGTCATCGTCACATCCGCACCCGCGCCCGTCACTTCGTAAGGGAAGTACATCGTCTGCCCGATGCCCGCGCCGGCGTTGAAGTTGAAGCCGAGCAGCGGAGCCGAGTTGGTCGAGTCGAAAACCCGCTGCCCACGGTCGTTCGTGTCATCGAGGCCGATGACTTCGCGCATGGCCTTGGTCAGGCGCGAGGCCACGCGGCTGTCGCTGGCCGCAGCAATGGCCACGCGCAACGAGTCGCGCAGCACCTTGCTATAGCTGGCCGCCAAGCCAAATTCCGTTGCGTTTTCACGAGTACGCGCCATGCTGGCCGCGTTCATAAATTTGGCCTTGTTCGAGGCCGGCTTCTGCGCCACCGAGCCATCCTTGCGGAAGACGAGGCCACCCACCGTCCCCTGCAGGCCCAAGATACCAGTTTGTTGTGCCATTGTGAAAAGTAAATTGTCCGAATGCGTCGATTTGCCAATAGCGGCCAGCTTCCCAACCTGCATCCATAGCCGGGGCGCTGTTTGTGGAGCCGAAATACTTCAAGTAAATTTGACAATCCTAGCGCGGTGCCCCGTACAACCCGGTTAGTCCCCACACACACCGCCCCATCGCCGTGCCTCGTATTTGCCTTTACCCGAAAGACGTGGCGACCATCACCGGTCGCAGCTACGATTCCGCCAAGCGTCTCGTGCGCCGCGCCCGCCAGGCCGCTGGCAAACCCGCCGGGGCCCTCGTCACGGTGCAGGACTTCTGCCGCCTCACCGGCCTCGATGCCGCCGAGGTGAGCGCAGCCATAAATGGCTCCGCTTCCCGGTAGCTCGTCCCGTGCTTCAAGGCACCTCGAAGCGTAGATGAAGCGTACACGCGCCCATTCCGACCAGCCCAAGCCAGCGAAAAAAATACCCGACCAGGAAATGATTCCGGCCGGGTGTTCTCGGTTCAGAGCTGCCTGCTTACTACGCCGCCATCACCGTGCAAACCGCACTGTCCAGGGCGCTTAAGGCCGGTGCGGTGGCCGGCCCATCCCACGCCGCCCGCATCGCCTGGTGCTGCAGTTCCTCCACTACCTGCGCGTACCGCATGGTATTCTGAATCTTGGCGTGGCCCATTACCCGCTGCAACACCGTCACCGGCATCCCGCGCAGCAGGCTTTGCACCGCGAACGTGTGCCGCGCCGTGTGCATGGTCACCAGCTCGTGCAGCGGTACGGCTGCTTTAACCACCTGCCCGCCGGCGGTGCTCACCACTTCTACCGGGCGTGAGAGCCCCGCCAGCTGCGTTATTTTCTTCAAATACCTGTTCATCGGCTGGTTGGCCAGCACCGGCAGCAGCCGCGCCCCTTCGAATTGCCGTTCCGGCGTTGCGTACTTGTCCAATATCTCCGTCGCCAGTCGGCTCAGGTATATGCTTACCGTGGCCCGCGTCTTGGTCTGTATTAAGCGCAGCACCCGGTCCCCATCGCCGTTAGCGCCCAACAGATGCAGGTTGCCCGCGTGCAGCGCCGCCACGTCCGAGTAGCGCAAGCCCGTGTAGCGGCAAAACAAGAACACGTCCCGCGCCGGCTCCAACGTCTTCGAGAGCTTCACTGCTACCAGCGCTGCAAGGTCAGGAGCGGTCAGATACGTTTTGGTTTGGTCGGTGTACTTTACTTCAAACCGCTTCAATTCCAGCCCTAGCGTCAGCCCCCGCTCATCCTGGGCATGCCTTAGAAAGGTTTTCAGGTCCTTCAACAAGGTGTACACTCCATTGGCCGACAAGCCGCAGCCAGTCCTCAGGTGGCCCACGTAGTCATCGTGCACCGCTGAGGTGTAGCCACCCAGCAGCAGCCCCTTGCGTTTCGTCTTTTCCAAGAAGGCCCCTAGGTGGTTGCAGGCCGTCTTGTAGTGCCGCAACGTGTGGAAAGCATACCCCCGCCCGGCCACCACTTCCCGAAACTCGGCAAACCGGGCCACCAGCGTAGGTTCTTCTTTTACCACAACCGCTGCCGGATTCACCGCCACGCGCATCAGCGCCACGCTTGGAGCCACGTTAGCCGCCCGCAGTTCCCGGTACTTGTCTTCCAACCGGCGCACCAGGGCCTGTAGCCCCAGGTTGGCCGAGGTGTAGCCCGGGAATGAGCGCCGGAATTCCTGTTCCTTCTCGTTCCACTGCCGTGGCTCGCACCGCTCTTTGGTAGAGCAGCGCAGTCGCAGCCCATCAAAGTATGCCGATACATAGACTGGCACCGTGCCGGCCTTATCCTGTTTATCATGCCGGAGCTCAAACACAACTTTCATAAGCCTTAGAAAAAAGAGGTGGCGTAGGAGGTGGCGTAAACCCATTGGTAAGTCCAGGTATTAGCGCTGGTAAATCCAATTTGGGCGGAACGCAAAAAAGCCTCAAAAACTGCATCTGCGAACAGATTTACAGCTTTTGAGGCTTGAATTGGGGGTGGTCGTTAGACCATCCTAGTACCCGGAGCCGGGGTAGCACTACCTTGCTATTTAGTCTCCTAACTAACTATAAACGTGTTGTTTGAATTTGTTAAGTGATTTGATGAAAAAGAGTAGTGGCACGCACAGTGTCACGCATTTGTCATTATCTACAACTTTGCCCTAACAAGGGAAAAGTAGTGGCTACGATACCTCCAGCATCGGCCCGCGCAGTTCCACCGAACCCCGCGCACTGTTGTTCAAGAATCGCATTACTTCGAGGTAGTTGTGGCCCATCTCCTCGATAGCCTCCCGCAGCCGCACAAGGGCACTATCGGGCCGCCCAGGGGCATTTGTGCAGACAACGCCCCGCACCATCCACAGTTCGAGCAAGTCACTCACTGGCATGGTATGTACCCGGTACTGCCCCGTATTGTCCGAGTGCAGCTCGATGATGCCCCGCCGGTCGGTAATAGGGGCCACCAGCCGCTTGAGCAGCACGTTTTCGGCCGTTACGAGCACATAGCTTTCATCGGGCCGCAGCTGGTCCCAGCGGTCCACGAAAGAGCAAATCACAATGTCGTGGTGCTTGAAACTCGGGTGCATACTGTCACCCGCTACCTCAAAGGCCCGGTGCGCGCCCGAGAAGCCCGGCACGTGGAAAGGCTTGAGGTCGTGTAGGTATTGTTCCTGGTTGAAGGCGTGCGAATAGCCCGCCTGCGCTTGCACGGGCACAAATAGCGTGTTCTCCTTTCCCGTCCGGTCCACCGTCACGGTCAGCACCTGGCCGCTGGTTAGGCCCCGGTAAGGCATCGTCGGCCCCGGCGTCATGATGTTGCCCGATAGGAGAGGAACCTCAACCCCAGGCCGCAGCATCGGCCCACGGCCCATCAGCAGCCAGTCGCCGGAAATTTCGGGAAAGGTGGCCAGCAACTCGACCAGCGAATCGTACCCCGGCTTGAAGTCACCTGCCAAGAACTTATAAACTTTTGAGGCATTGGTGTGCCCCAACTTTTGGCTGGCTTGGTTTGCATTCAATTGATAGTGAGCCAGAACTTGCTTTATTCTGTCACTTACGCCAGTTGGACTTTCCATGCCTTTCGTAATTTATTGTCTGTTTTCGGAAGTTTTATTCGTTAGTTTGTACGAAGAGCATCACTTCTTACAAACAAATGTAACAAATTACCAAGAGTATGCAAGACATTACGACAAAATCCCCCATAAGTTCAGACAAGGAGCCCACCTTGCGCGACCTCTACGACCGCATGGGTCCCCGAAACGGCATTGCCGGCCGCGTGGTGGCGCAACTAGCTGCAGAAGGAGTCAGCGTGGCCGTGAGCACGGTGTTCAACGTCATCTACGGCCGCTCCAGCCACGCCGCAGTTACGGAAGCCTTCCTGACGGTGGTAGCCGCCGAGAAGCAGCGCCGGGCTGACATCGTCGCCCGCACCAAAGCCCTAGCCGACTAACGCCATGCAGGTAGCTCTTCTAGTCCCCGAAAACGAGTGGCGCACCTTGCTTCATACCGTGAGCAAGCTGGAGGAAGCCCACGCGGCAGCCCTGGCCTCAGCGCCCGCCCCTGACGACATTCTGACCGTGCCCCAGGCTGCCGAGGCCCTCGGCCTTACCCCTGAAGCCGTGCGCCGCGCCCGCCGCGAGGGTCGCCTCAAAGGCATTCGCCGCAACGAAAAGGAGTGGGGGTTTTACCGCTCCGTCATCGAGCAGTTCCCCCGCCGCTACCACCGCCAGGGTCAGTAAGCCAATGTCCCACGCCCTCACCCACGGTGCCCTTTGCAACGGCATCGGCGGCTTCGCGCTGGCGGCCCGCAAAGTCGGCATCCGCACCATCTGGACCTGCGAGACGGACCCGTTTTGCAACGCCGTCAGCCGCCGCCACTTCCCCAGTGCCCATCAATACGGCACCATCTACGATGTCCACCACCCGCCCCGCCCCGACATTATTTCCGCCGGCTACCCTTGCCAGCCAGTTAGCCTGGCCGGGCACCGCGCAGGCGCGGCAGATGACCGCTGGCTCTGGCCGGAAGTGCTGCGCCTTGTTGAGCAGTGTCGGCCCGGCTGGTTCCTTGGTGAAAATGTTGCTGGCCACGTCACAATGGGCCTCGACGGCGTGCTTTCTGACCTGGAAGCCGCAGGCTATGAAGTCTGGCCGGTTATTATTCCGGCTTGCGCCCTCGATGCCCCGCACCGCCGCGACCGGGTCTGGCTTATTGCCCACGCCCACGACGACCGACGCCGGCACCGGCCGTATCAACCGCAGCCCGAGCCCCAACGCCACCCCACGCCCGACCCTAGCGCTCTATTTCAAGCTGCTGCCCACCCCGATAGCCAACGACGCGGCCAATCCGCAGGCCTACCCGTCGCGCACCAGCCGGAAGCGCCCCAGCGAGTTCCGGGGCTTGGCGGCAGCGTTGGCCCAGCAGAACCCGGAAACGGCTGGCCTCTATCTGAACCCCCGCTTCGTCCTCGAACTGATGGGCTTCCCGCCCACCTGGTGCGACCTGACGGAGCCGGAGATGCAGCAGGTCCGCCGCCTGACCCGCGCCACTGGCGCCGCCACGCGCTCCGCGCCGCAGGCAACGCGCTAGTACCCCAGATTCCCGCCCTGTTTTTCCAATTCATCGCCGACCACGAGGCCGGCCTAATTCTTCCCTGACCATGTCGCAGCTCCTGCCAATTGTCGGTCCAGATAGCCCTGCCGGGTCGCACCCCGAGGCTACTGCTTCCATCATCACCATTCAAAAAGCCAAGCTCGAAGACCAGCACCTGACGTGCGAGTTCACCGAGCAGCGCACTCAGGAAGCCCCGCTACGGGCCTTTGCCCTTACCTGTGCTGAGCAAGTCCACCCCGACCTGACCCACCGCCTTAGCCGCCTGGTGCCCCACCTGTGCCTGCTCACCGAGCAGCTGACCGAGGGCCCCGACTACTGGCCCTATGAGTCTGAAGAATTGCCCGCCCTCTTCGAGCAATTCACCGTCACCGGCTTCTCGATGGGCCGCAACCAAAGCGGCGTCACGCTCATCGGCCAGCGTGAGCTGACCGGCGGCCGGGTGCTTAACCTGACCACGCCCTACCAATTCTTCGACGACGAGCAGGGCAGCTACCCCTACGCCCTCTTGCTCGAAACCGAGTTGATGGAAACCCTTGCCGAGGTCGAAGCCGCCCTACGCGGCAAATGCACCGACTACCGCCAGCTTGACCTATTCGAGCAGACCACCACCCCGCTCATCCCCATTCAGCCCGCCGCATGAAGGCCCCCGCCTTTCTCCTCTACACGGGCGACTTTCTGAGTTCGCCCGACGTGCAGCTCATGGAAGCCCATGAGGTAGGCGCGTATTGTCTTTTGCTGTTCAACTCCTGGCAGTCCGACCGCCCCGGCTTCCTGCCCAACGACGAGGGCCGCCTCCGTCGCACCGCCCGCCTCACCACCCAGCAGTGGGCCGAGAGTCGAACCCTGCTACTCGCCAAGTTCCCGGAAGCCCCCGACGCCCCCACGCTGCGCTATAACCCCCGCCTTGTCGCCGAGGCCACCAAACAGCTGCATTACCGCGAGTTAAAGGCTAAAGCCGGCCAGGCATCCGCCGCCAAACGGGCTGCTAATCCAACAGGTGTTGAAAATAAGGCAACACCTGTTGAACACCTGTTGGCCGAAACCACCCTGGCAGCCATACCCCAAAGCAGCATTCCAACACCCGTTGAAGTAAATCCAACATCTGTTGCCGCCCAACCCAACACCCGTTCCGAAAACAGCCAACAGGATGGCAACCTTTCATTGTCTCTTTCAAGAGACTCTTCACTACGTTCAGAGAGTGGGGCGGCTGACGCCGCCAAGCCCGCGCCCAAGGCTAGCAAGTCAACTAAAAAACCAGTCGTTCCCACGCTGGCCGAAGTTCAGGCCTTTGCCGCCGCCCAATACCCCAACAGCGCCGCCGACGCCCAGGCCGAAGCCGCCGCGTTCTGCGACCACTACGCCAGCAACGGCTGGCGCGTGAGCGGCAAAACCCCCATGGTCGACTGGCACGCCGCTTTCCGTGGCTGGATGCGCCGCCGCACCCACTTTCTGCCCGTCGGCTCCCAAGGCACCAGCCAAGCCACTCCCGCCCGCGCCCGCAGCGCCCCCAAATCCGCTGACCCCACCCGCTGGAGCTAACCCAGCCCGTCCCAATCCCAACCCGCCATGAACCTAACCCAACCCCAACGCTTCCAGGCTTCCCGCCGCCCAACTACTTCGGCCCCCGTCGGCGGCCACCTGCCGCCCCAGGCCCTCGACATCGAAGCCGCCGTCCTCGGGGCCGCCATGCTCGAAGCCGATGCCCAGCGCACCCTGCTCACCATCCTGCCCACCGAGGAAGTATTCTACTGCACCGCTCACCAGCAGGTGTACCTGGCCATCCGCGACTTGGTGCAGCGCGGCGACCACGCCGACCTGCTCACCGTCACCCAGCAGCTGCGCCAGCGCGGCACCCTCGACCGCACCGGCGGCCCTTACTTCGTCGCCGGCCTCACCAGCCGCATCAATTCTGCAGCCCACTTTGAAACCCATTGCCGCGTCCTGCAGGAGCAGCATGCCCGCCGCGTCGTCATCACCACCGGTACCGAGCTAACCGCCCACGCCTACGACGACACCCGCGACCCCCTCGACCTCCTCACCAACGCCCAAACCCGCCTCACCAACCTCCACCGTACCCTCGAAACCCGCCCTGGCCAAACCGCCGCCGCCGCCTTCGACCCCACCTTCGACCGCCTCGCCCTGGCCATCCAACAGCGTGGCCTGACCGGCGTACCCACCGGCCTCACCCAGCTCGACGGCCTCACCGGCGGTTGGCAGCCTGGTGACCTCATCATCCTCGCCGCCCGCCCCGCGATGGGCAAAACCGCCGCCCTGCTGCATTTCGCCCGCACCGCTGCCCTCGACCACAACCATCACACCGCCATTTTCAGCCTCGAAATGCCCACCCTGCAGCTCATGCAGCGCATGGTAGCCAGCGAAGTTCCCGGCTACAGCAATTCCGACCTGCGCCGCGGCAACCTCCCCGGCGGCCTGGAACAAGTGGCCCACATCAAGCAGCAGGCCCAGCGTCTCCTAACCCACGGCCACCGCCTGCACCTGGACGACACCCCCGGCCTCAGCATCCAGCAGCTGCGCGCCAAGTGCGCCCGCCTCCACAGCCAACACCCTCTAAGCTTGGTCCTGGTCGACTATATCCAGCTAATGCGCGGCGACACCAAGGGCAACCGCGAACAGGAAGTAGGCAGCATCAGCCGGGGCCTCAAAGAGTTGGCCAAGGAGCTTAACGCCCCCGTCATCGCCCTCAGTCAGCTCTCCCGCGACGTAGAGAAAAGAGGAGGGGAGAAGCGCCCGCTCCTGAGTGACCTACGCGAGTCCGGCAGCCTGGAGCAGGACGCCGACTGCATCATCTTCCTCTGGCGCGGCGAGTATTACAACATCGCCGAGTATGAGGACGGAACAGCCACTACCGATACGGTCCTTTTCGACATCGCCAAGCACCGAAATGGCGCAACGGACGAAGTGGTAGCCTCCTGCTCCATGCGTAGGGGGCTATTCAGCGACCTTAACTCCGGCAAGCAGGGTTTTGGAAATACATTTCATTCCTAGTTGTTACTCCGCTGTATCAATGGATAAGATGAAGGAAATCTGCATCTTTTGCCACATAGGTGTAAAGGCAGGATTATCGTGCAGTGACTTTAGTCCATTACTGAATGGATTTTGCAAGTCATGAATTTGGGCTTGGTCGTCATCTTCTGCATTTGTCACATATAGAAGGCGGTAAGGGCTGGTCGTCTTCCCTGCTTCTTGCACTTCCTTTTGGCTGATGAAGAAACGGCCGCCATTGCCAGTGGTGCCTTTTACTTCCACGCGTACTTCCTCGTTTGTTTTGGAATCACGGTAACTAATGTCGTAGCCCAGCCGGTCATCCCCATCCGGATTAAACCACGGGTCGTTGGCTCCCACGGCTTTTGCGTTGTACGATACCCAACGCACCTGCTGATGTTGCTCTGCCAACAGACTCAATACGCGCTGTTCAGCACGTAAACCAACGCGAGTATTATTCTCACTGTTGGCTGCACCGCTCACTCCACTGCCACCGCTATTTCGCGACTGCTCGTCAGGAGAGGACTCCTCGGCTGGTGCTGTTGCCCGCATATTGGCTGTTCCTCTAAAAATACCTGCTGGATTGCGGTAGGGGTCAGGATTCTCTGCGTCTGTATCGCCTTCATTTTCCCCAGTTGTTGTTGAAGTAACGCGTTGAGGGGCCGCCCATACCTCATAAGCCTGCATTATTGGTTCAGTATGCCCGAAATACAATAGGTCACGTAACTGGCTTCCAGACAGAAAGTCTTCAAGCCATGCGTGCTCCTCCTGCGTTACTTGTTTTTGAAGGACTAGCAACGCTTGTCGAAATCGGTCATTATACCACTGTGCGGGTTTTTCATCCTGTTGTTTCAGTACCGAAATGTCCGCTAGCTCAGGAAAATTATCGCGAAGCACCCGCTCAAAATGCGTTTCTAAGTTATTGGTTAATGCGGATGGATAAGGCCGCGCTGGCAATAGTTTATATTTCTCTAATTGCTTTGAAAACCCTTGCTGCCGCTTTCGTTTTTCCTTCGTTATGGGCGGCTCGGATAGCCGGTCATACTGCCACGCTTGGAATGCAGCTTGGTACTTAGTCAGCATTTTTTTCCACTCATTACCCCACAGTTCTTCTAGGATAATGGGCTCTTCCAACGCACTTTGTAATGTGCTAAATGGCAGTCGTAAAACTTTCAGCAACGTCAGCAGCCCCTTTCGGTTGCCGCTATCCGACAGCCTGCTATAACGAAAGGTTTCGGGAGCAAACTGTGTTAATAAGGCACGGGAAAGGCTAAGATTTATAGTTGCTTCTTCAAGTGTAGTTGCTTCCTCTGGTATTGGAGAACTTATTGCTCGGCCTACGGCCCGCCAGAATGCTATTAGACTACTACCAGCGGTTTGGAGAAACTGCTCCAACTCAAGCATCCGCTCTCTGCCCACGCGGTGCCGTTTTAAGAATTCCGTTGTGTGCGACAAATCCAGGTAATCCTCAAGGGTTGCCTGTACATGCACCCAATTAACTTCGGTTTTGTCAAGCCGTTCTTGCGCTATTTGCACTAGCGCCGAAGCAATATCGGCTGCTGGCCGCTGCCCAAAATTCGCCGTTACCCACAGCACGGCTTCGCCATCCTCTGGCTCGCCAACAAAGTGCGTAAGCGTTAAATTATGTTCGTTCTGTTCATCGTTGTCCCACCATAAAACCCGCTCCAGACTTTCTACTTCATGGACGTTAATGTCGGTGAGTTTGACGACTTCTTGGTCAGTCAGCGCCTCGTCCATCTTTTGCTCCATCAGGGCAAGGAGCCCAACCAGGTTATGGCCAATTAGCTTGGCAAGTGTTAACTCGCGTTGCAGCTCGCCGAATACCACCCTGCGGTTCAATGCTTCCGTCAGACGTTTCCCTACTTGCTGAGCAATTTTCCCAAACTGATTGCTCTCTACTCTGGTAAACTGAGGTTGGAGTACCGCTTGCCAATCTGGAGGCAGCTGCTCGTAAAGAGCCGGGTCGTCAATATAATTGACCTGTTCGCCTTCGCACCAACTTAACTCACCGGTGAGGCCATTGATTGCTAAAAAATGTACACTCTCCAGCCCATCAGGTACTTCTTCGCCGCGCCCAACAGTTGCTTCGTAAAGCCGGGTAAGAACATGATTATAGGCTCGTTTTAGCTTCTCAGCTTCATTAGCCTTCAAAGTAGGCAGTCGTGATTCGTTGTGTGCATAAAATAGCTTTAACAACGACACGAACTGACTGCCCGTCGTGCTTGGCCATGTCACCGCGCCCAAGTCTAGCGCCAATTGGTGCAACTGCGTTGATGGAACCGCTACAACCGGTAAATACTGCACGACGGCCCGGTCTAGAGCGTTGGTATGCTCCTGCTCACCAACGAAAACAACTTCCTCTATGCTGCTGAATATACCTTCTTCGTTTAGCTGTGTTATCAACCACGATTTTTTGCGTAGCCACTCCGCAGCTCCGCTCAAAGTCACCCTGCTATCGTACGGAATTGACTGGTAATAGCTGTTGTTCTGATAATACTCTGGATTTTTCCCGTCAATATCTTTTTGCAGAAAATACCGGTAAGAACTCCAATTATGCAACAGTTGTGTGGCAAACCAAGAAGTAAGATTTTCAGGCTCATCAATTGTTCGCTCCCTTCGCAGTTCAATATTTCGACGACTCAACTGTTGGTTCCAACCAATTCGCGCATGGCGGGAATCATTCGGGTGTAACGTCCGCTCATTCCGCTGTACGTACATGCCTGGTCGCCGCCATATTCCGGCCCACTGCATGAATTCCTGCTTTTCATTAACCCCGATTTTAAGACGCTCGAAAACCGATTTCTCTAAATATTTTCCGCTTTTAGAATACAGTGCCCGCAGTTCCTTGCTGGCAAAATACACAGGAGTGTGAATCGGATTTACCCACTGACCATCAGAAGTTGGTACCACGCCTTCACCCTGAAAGTCCTCCGGGCTAACTTCGTCTCTCATGCTGTATAGGACGCCAAGGAGTTCCCAGTTCAACGGTTTCTGAGGACCCATCCGCTCCAGCAGCGCACTTGCCAATGAAGCGCGTTCGAAATCGCGCAGACCAGTACGTCCTTGAAAGAAACGTAAGCCTTCATTGGCGAAGGAGAAACGTCTATTGAGCATCTGCACTGCGTCGGCCAGTTCAATAGGCAAGTCTAATGCTTTTCGTTGCTTGCGGTCAACGTAGAAGATGTTCACTTTTTTGCCACATACCAGTTGCTGATGTTGCGTGAGCAACACCGCTCGGTCTGACATATCGGGAGCATCCTTAGCACTCAGGTAGCGATAAAGTTGGTCGAAAAAAGTCCAGTCTTTTGTTTGTCGGCGACGCTCGCATTCCTTTTCAAGTTCTGCTTCGAGGTTTTTGCGATTCAATTCGCGTACCCCAAACTCGCTGCTAAGCCAGTCACGGACTTTTTCTGATGCCACAACCAGCCTTTTTCCGTCAAACTGTTGCAACGAGAGACGGTCAGCTAAACTTGCGCTTATTGTCATCACATCAGCGGCTTGCAAATACTCCCCCTCGCAGTAGATAAACGACTGGTCTTGAAGAGCTTCCCTGACGCTGTTGTGCAACACCCGCAACTTTCCCTCTTCTCGGTTATAGCACAGTACCTCGCTCGTATCCCAGGTAACTCTCTTAAGCCGTTGCAAAAGCTCACCGCCAATAAACCTGCCTATTTCTTCTAGTAGAAATGTATTTAGCTTGGCATCCGCTCGCAATTCGGTACGCGAGGGGCTAACCAGAAAATAACTGTGGATGATAAAGGAAAATCCGGTTTTCAGCCCGAGCGGGTAAAACAGATAAAGTGCTGCGTCTGGAATAGGCCGGTAGCTGCTGTCGGTATTGGCTCCTAGAACCACCCGGATATCAACTTGCTCCATGGCCGATACCAAGGCCTTCTCTTTTTCACCCAGCCCGCTCATTACGTCGAGCGGAATAATCACCGGTTTTTTAGGAATATATAACCGGAAATGCTTCTCTGGCTGGTTGTCAACCTTGGTTGTTAAGCTCCGGCCATTGCGGTCTTTTCGTAAATAGTAGCGCCGGTTGTGCCCTTGGGTAGTGGTGAAGCTTACTTCTGTTAGCCAGTCCAGAAGCAAGAGTTGCTCAATTTTTAGCTCCGAGAAATTACGATGTACCCATTCGGTAGCTGTTACGTCGCGCAAGGGTAGCTCCACTCGCGTAACTATACCCTGCTCTAAATCAGCTTTGCTGAGCTTAGTTTTCGAGTAGTAAGGCAGCAAAAACAGCGGGCAGCCCCGGCCTAAGCTACTCGCATACGACCGACGCGTTTCCGTCTCGTCAAAGTAAAAGGTGCCATGCTGCGTTACCACCCGTGGACGGTCGGTAAGCTGCCTCACCGATTTAAACCCAATTCCCTTGAATCCAATCGTTTCAGCGCTGTGCTTGGTGCTTTCGCCAACACGCGACACAGCCACGATTCCTGCTTCAGAGAATGGTAGGCCAGTATTGGCGACGCTTAACATCATGTCCTTCAATTCAAACCGGACTGAGCCCGCCTTTCCGGCCAGCTGGTTTGCATCCCGGGCATTTTGAATAAGCTCAAACAAGCTCCGGCCCTCGTAGGATTGCTGGATATATCCCTCCGTTTCGGCCGCATAAGTCATTCCCCCCGGAGTCATATTCAGCCCGTCCTGATGAAGATGCTGGACGATTTTCCTCAATTCGGCGGCAGAAGTAATAGTCTTGTTCATGTTTGTTGGTACTCGACTGCCGGGGCGTTTGGGGTAAGTAATTGAAGGCAGCCCTGTGAATCTATCCGGCGTTTAGGAATTCTAGCAGTCCTCCGTGGTGGCTTTCAGCTTGTAATGCAGTGGTTTTGCCGACGCTTACTGACTTGGCGGTAGATACGTCTGCCGAAACGACTCCCCAGTCAGCCAGTGCTTAAAGCTCGGATTCCCACTAAACTGCTTAAACAATTCGGTGTGGTCTTTCAGGAAGCTCAGCACTGCATCTTGCAAAGCTTTGTCATGCTCAATGCGGGCATTCTGCTCGTCGCCGTTGGCCATGGCATTCTGGTAGGCTTTGTTCGCCGCCACCTTGGCCGGCAGCTCATGCGTGATAATCTGCACCACCTTGTCCTTGTCCTGCCAGGAGATGTTGCCAAAAAGCGTGTTGAACTGGCTAACAATGCTGCTCAGCGGCGTCATGGCTGATTCCGCCACCATGCCTCCCTGGCCCAACTCGGTGGGAGCCATTTCCGCGTCTTGTTCTGCCAGCGCAATGGCCTGTGCCGCCTGTATCTCGGCTCGGTAGCTATCCATGTTAATGGCATCCAGAATGCCTTGCGACAAGTCATCTTCCTGCGGTGAAGGCAACTTCGGAATCAACAGGTTTAGGAAGATGCTCAACTTCTCCCAGGCAGCATGATGATAAGGAAGAATGGCTCCCAGAAACTCGTAAGTCCGGTTAAAAGCCTTCGCCCCACCCTTAAATGCAACCTGCCCGGCCTCGTCCAGTTCCGCTAGGTAGCGGGCCACGCACGCATCCAAAAGGGCATCCAGCTGCGGCCGGGGTGCTCCGGCCAAAAACAGCGTCACCACCGCTTCTACGTCGGCGCTATCGTACACGTCAGCTCCGTCCAGCGCGCTCTGCAAATCGTGCAGTTTATTGGGGTCCGTGGCGCCGCCCAAGATTGTCGTCTGGTAGTAGGTTGCAAAAGCCGCCTCAATCACCGCTGGCTCGTTGAAAAAATCCAGCACTCCTGTGTCATGCTTCTTGGGGTGCGCCCGGTTCAACCGCGACAAGGTTTGCACGGCTTTAATCCCTGCCAGCGGCTTGTCTACATACATCGTGTGTAGCAGCGGTTCGTCGTACCCCGTTTGAAACTTGTCGGCTACCACCAGGAAGCGACGGTTTCCGGAACGGAATTCTGCTTCAATCTCGGTGCTGGCAAAGCCGTTCAACGTGTCTTCTGTTACGTTTTGGCCACCGTAGGCATACTCGCCCGAGAAGGCTACCAGCGCCTCAAAATTGCTGTTACGCTCTTGGAGATACGTCTTGATAGCGTGATAGTATTCTACGGCCCGCTTAATCCCGTTGCACACCACCATGGCCCGCGCCTGCTTCCCAATCCGGTGCTGTACCTGTTCGTGGAAATGGTCAACCATGATTTCGGCCTTGCGCCGAATGGCTATTTCATGACTTTCCACGTATTGGCGCAGCTTTTTAGCGGCCTTCTTCTCATCAAACTCCGGGTCGTTTTCCACCTTCTTCAGTAGGCGGTAGTAGCTGTTCACCGAGGTGTAGTTTCGAAGCACATCCTTGATAAACTCCTCCTGAATGGCCTGCTTCATAGAATACGTGTGGAAAGGCCGAAACTTGGTTTCAGCGCCATCCCGATACGCCTCCCCAAAAATCTCCTCCGTCCGTCCCTTGGGAGTGGCCGTGAAAGCAAAATAACTGGCGTTGGTCAGCATCGTCCGCCCCTTCATCAGTTTGGCTATTTTCTCTTCAGTCGTCTCCTCATCCGCCGCATTATCGGAGCCATTCAGCGCCACCGTCATGGTAGTGGCCATGCGCCCTCCCTGGCTCGAATGCGCTTCGTCAATTAACAGGGCGAATTTCCGTCCCTGCAGTTCCCCGCCAATATCATCGAGGATGTGAGGAAATTTATGGACCGTTGTGATGATGATTTTTTTGCCCTGCTGCAAGAACCGGCGCAGGTCACCCGAGTCTTTTGCGGGGGCTACCATCGAGCCCAGCTGCGCGAAGCCCTTAATGGTGTTGCGAATCTGCTTGTCCAGGTTCAGCCGGTCTGTCACCACCACAACCGAATCGAGTAGGGGAGCCGTGCTGCCGGCTGCCTTTAAGCCTACCAGTTGCAAGGCCAGCCAGGCGATGGAGTTGCTTTTGCCCGACCCTGCCGAATGCTGAATCAGGTAGCGTTTGCCCACGCCGTTTGCCGCTACGTCATCCAGTAGCGCCCGCACCACTTCCAGTTGGTGATAGCGCGGAAAAATAGGCTTCCGTATCTTCTTCCCAAGCTCGTTCTTTGTTTCCAGCACCGCCACGTAGTTCTCTAGCAGGTTCGCCAGGCTAGGCTTCGTCAGCACCTCGCGCCACAGGTAGTCGGTCATCAAGCCTGCCGGGTTGGGCGGATTGCCCGCGCCTTGCTGATATCCCTTGTTGAAGGGCAGGAACCACGAACCCTTCCCCATCAATTCCACACAAAACTTAACCTGCTGGTCGTCCACGGCTAGGTGCACCAAGCAGCGGCCAGATTGAAACAGCAGGTCCCGTGGGTCACGGTCCAACTCATACTGCGTTACCGCGTCAGCTACCGTTTGCTTGGTTAGGCTGTTCTTCAGCTCCATGGTTAGCAGCGGCAGCCCATTCAGAAAGAGCACTACGTCCACCGACTTTCGGTGCTGGCTGCTGTAAAATAGCTGTCGCGTAACACTGAAGATATTTTGCTCGTGCAGCTTCGCCGCTTCCGCGTTGCCCGCCGACGGGGTGGCGTAGTATAACCGGATGCCTTTAGCTGGCCCCTGGTCTATACCCCGCCGCAGCACGTCTACCACGCCCCGCTGCGTAATCTCGCCCCGCAGCCGCTCCAGAAACTTCCGCTGCTCAGCCGGCACATCCAGTCGCAGCACCTTCACGGTATCCGGCTGCGTAGCGGCTAGAAAAGCCCACAGCTTTGCCAGGTCCAGGGCCACGGTTGTATCATAGTCGCTGGATTTCCCCATCTGGTAGCCGGCCTCATCGCGCAACGACTCGACGATGATGGTTTCCAGTCCTCTTTCGCTCGTATCGGTAGATTTCATAGGGTTACTTGATGTGCTTGCATTTGAGCCACGCCCACCACGTGACCCCCAATCGGCAGAATAGTCGTTGCGCATGGTAGGAGGTTTTGGCTACCTGCTCAGGGTCTATCGTACCAAGAATGTCAAACGACCGACTGCCTTTGCTGTAATCCACCACCATCCCTGAAGGCAGGGAAGCGGCTTTTACATCAGCCAGCACCTTGGTCTTGGCCAGAGGCTCAATGTCCGTCACTACGGGAATCTTACTTGTGTTGCAACGCCGGTTGCCCTGCGTGTAATAAGCAATAAAGCCGTCCCGGTCGCCCACAAACCAAGATTCCATGCATTCTGCCATCAGATACACATGCGCATCAGTAGCTCCTGGCGGTGGAGTCCACTTGTCGCGGAGTTTTAAGTGTGCCCACGGACCTACTGGCTTACCAGTGGCCGGGTCGGTCGCAATGGGGGCTTCGCTGTCAACCAACAGCAAAGCATCCTCACCTTGCTTAATAGCCGTACAAAAACGGTCGTAGGCCATCCCCCGGCCACCACAGGCCACTAGCTTAGGCATCTTTCGGTGCTTCGCCAAGCCGGCCCTAGTAAAAAATTTGGTAAAGGCTTCCCTGCATTCGGTGTGTAGCTTGTCGCTGTCGCCGCCTCCTTCAATATAGATTTTCATAAGGCCACTTTTACCAACGATTGCCACCAATATCGCCGCTGCTCCATAGGTTGCTCAGGCTGTATTTTTCCAGGTAAGCGCCGAGCTTCTCCGGGTCGAGCCGCTCCATGTGGGTGGCGCCGTCTTCCTTGCTCACCACCACTACATCTTCCGGCGATTCCTGAAATGTGTCGATGAGAATGCGCGAGTGTGTGGTCACAATCAGCTGCGTCCGCGTCGAAGCCTCTTTGATAAGCTTGCCCAATGTGACTATCACATCGGGGTGTAGCCCGAGTTCCGGCTCCTCCAAGCAAATAAGCGGCGGGGGGGTGGGGTGTAGCAGAATAACAACGAGGCTCAAAAAGCGCAAGGTGCCATCCGATAGCCGGCTGCCCGGAATGCTGATATTGCCTTCTTCCAGTACCACCTGCATGCGGCCTCCAAACACCTGTGTCTCGAAGCTGGTGATACCATCATATAATTCATTCAGCAGTTGCTCGATGCGCTTGCGTACACTCCGGTCATTGCGAAAACGGCTTAACATCAACGCTAGGTTGTCGGCGCTTGGAGTCAGGTAATCGTTGCGGCCCGCCGTGTCCTGCCAGTCCCGGGCCGGGTTTTCGCGGCCAAATACCCAGCTGCGATACAGCCGAATTTTGGGGTAAGTATCACCCAGATAAGTCAATTCTGGGTACACGTCGGGGTCCCGCCGTTGCGACAGAATCGACTGTTCCGGATTAAGGTCTCCCCGTTTTAGGTTTCGGTATGTGCGTTCGTGGTAGAGATAGGGCGATGACCCTTCAGGGTAATCATCCGAAAAACCTACTTCTTCGCTGAGGTGCGCGAGCGTGGGAATTCCATGCTGGTAGCCAAACAGCAATTCTGGTAATTTCTCCTGTTCCCGCGTTTCCGCATACTCTATGCGCTCATCCTTCAGTTCGAAGCGCAATGCCGCCTCCTGAAACTCGAACCAATGGCGGAGCCCCCCAAGTCGGGGCCAAGCTACTTCCACTTCTACCCGCGCAGTAGGATTTTTGCTGCCCTTCCACAGCCACTCCTGCACGCTGCCTTCCGCGCGGATGGTTTCGGCCAGTTTCTCCGGCGCCGACTGCAGCAAGCCGATGCAATCCAGCAGGTTCGACTTGCCCGAGCCGTTCGGCCCAATCAGCACGTTCAGCGCCCGCAGCTCCAGCGGCGGCGTTTGGGGACCAAACGACAGAATATTTCGCAGCGTGATGGAGCGCAAAAGGCGCACGTCAGGTTGCGGGGCAGCCCGTGCTGCCTCAATTTCGGCTATTTGGCTTCTACTCATGTTTCATTAGTTCGCCCCCATCCGTTGGTACCCGTTCGCCGGGTGCGGGCGGCGGCGGGGAGCCTTGCACGTTCGCCTCGTCCAGAAATAAATTATACAGCCGCTTTACAATCATCAGCAGCGTGGCAATAAAGACGGTTGCCAGAAAATAAGTAACAAAGCTGCTATAGGGCCGCAGCGCGGGCCAACGCGTAATCTGCGTGGTCAAGGCCACTACAATGGTCAGCAGCGACAGGATAATGGCAAAGCCCACATTCGCCAGCGTTTGCCGGACCACTCGGTGCTTGCGCGGCTGCTGTTGCGTGCTGCGCACGATGTCGAAGAGCAGCACAATCACGTTCAGCAGCAGGCCCACGAAAATGGAAAACCCCGACACCACCGTGCCCAGAATCCCCTCGCTCATGTACGCGCCAAACCCCACGAGCACCCCGGCCACCAGCAGCGGCAGCAGCAGAAAGACAAACCAGTCGGACACACCTGCCCTCCTGGTGTTGTCGTCCACCAGCGTCCGAAAGTGGGCGCTGATGATGTTGCGAACGTCAATTTTGAGCGGCATGGCTAGTCGGGGCGGTTGGCATTGGTATAACCGATTTCCGCCTGAATACGTGTCAGCTCGCGCCGCATAAACGCCTGTATCTGGCCGTCGTTCGGCCGCCCATCGGCGTTCAGGCTCACGTCGTCCGGACTGATGATGATGCGCGGATTCAACTCAAATTCCTGCTTGCTCTTCGCCGATGCCCGGCGCCCCTCCTCCGTCCTGTAGCCCAGAATGGTTTCGTGCTCCCCGTCTATGCCGTATTCCCGCAGGTCGGCAATTTCGAATAGGGAAGGGACCTCGCCGGCCAGCCACCGGTTCACCTTATCGGCAAAGCCGTCCAGGTTGTTCAGCCCGCTGATTTTTACGTCCACGTTCACCACCCGCTTTGTTGTTCGAATGCCCGTGATGTGGTCGGCTACGTCGGGCTCGATGTGGGTGCGCCGAAACGTCACCTGGTTTACCACGGCCCCGTTGCGAAACCGCTCGGCGTTTTCGCGGTCCACGTAGGTGCCGGTATTCAGCACCACGTCGGGGCATTCCTGCCGCACAAAGGCCGCCAGATGCTGCTTAAAAGCATCGGCCACCGACGCGTTGTTGTAGCCCTGCACCAGCAGCACGCCCGTGTCGTAGTCGGCCGGCATCCACAGCAGAAAGTGAAAAGGCTCGGCCGTCACGTGCTCGTTGCCGATGCGGAAAATGGTGTCGCGGGAGTTCGAGCGCGCCTTCACATCCATGTTGGCGCCCGCATTGCCACCTTCCACAATGCCGCTAATCAACCGTTGCCGGGAGTCCCAGCGCCCGGCACCGCCTTCCAGGCTAATAGCCTTGCTCACGTTGTTCGTGGCCGAAAACTCGCCGTTGAAGCTGCCGATGTACTTCTGGAGAAAGTCCGCGAAGCCCCGCTTCAGGTACGTGCCATCCTGCTGCTGGTAGCGAAAGAAGTCGTCGAAGTACAAATACTCGTCGGGCTTGCCGCGGCGGCTGACACTGAGCGTAACGATATCAAGTTTAAGGGAGCGGGCCATGGGTAGAAAAGCGGGAAATCAAAGCTAATGGTATTGGGCAGTTAAGCAGCTATCGGTTCCTATTCATCCGCTTCTGCCTCCGCCAACTCTTCTTCGCTTTCCTCTTCTTCCAGCTCCATATCTGGTTCATCTAGCTCGTCCTCGCCACTCGTGAGGTCGGCCAGTTGCCGCACGTCGACTTGGCCTGTTACTACATCGGCTATCAGGCGCATCCTGTATTCCTGGATTAACTCGATTTCGCGTTGGGCGCGGCTTATGGTTTCGTTAGTTTTTGCTAACCGGGCGTCCATTTCCTCGATTATAAAGTCTTGCTCTGAACGCGGTGGTATAGCCAAGTGTATGGCGCCCAAACGGTCAGTATACAATCTTAAAAAACCGGATGTTCCAGTGCCTAAACCTTTTGATTCTGACCTGAATTTTTTACGCGTAGTATGGTTTCTGAATACTTCACCTAAGAATGTTTTATTCGAGTCATCGATGACATCAAA
>JALYUH010000434.1 GCA_030853985.1 Bacteroidota bacterium
CGTCAAAATCAGGGCCCCGATGGTGCCGCGCGCCAACCCCAGCCGCCGCCCTACCGCCGCGAAAAACACCCACCCCACCCCAAAAATCAGCCAGGGCATGAGCATGGGCAGCAGCATGCGCGCCTCGGGCCGCGCCTCGGCTAGGTGCAGAAACGTGAGGGCCGGCAGCAGCACCGTCACCAGCAGCTGGTTCAGCACCCCCGCCGCGTTGGGCGGCAGCAGCTGCCAGTGGCGCAGGGCCGCGCCCAGCCCCAGGCACACCAGCAGCAGCACAAGGTTGGTCATGGGGGGTGAGGTGGTGAGATGGTGAGGTGGTGAAGTGGTGGTGCAGCTCGAAGAGTAAACTCATCATCTCACCACCTCACCAGCTCACCTAAAAAGTCAGCGTCACGTTCGTGTAGTAGTAGGCGCCGTTGAAGCCGAACTGTGCGGCGTTGCGGGTGTAGGGAATCTCGCCGTTGGAGTAGCTGCCAAAGCGCCGCGAGTCCACCTTGTCGGGGTACACGTTGAACAGGTTGTTGCCGCCCACGGTGAGCGACACAGCTTTAACTGGATTATACACCAGGGCCAAATCAATCAGGGTTTTGCCACCAAATTCCTGGCTGATGTGCTTCACGTAGCGTCCGGGCGTGCCGGTGGGGTTGGTGGGCGACGGCGCCACGGCCGCAATGTTGGCGGGCTTCTCGTAGGCCGTCACCGCCCCGAAGTACGAAGCCCGGGGCGTGATGCTGAACTTGCCCACTGTGTAGGTGGCCGACAGCAGCACCTTCTGGCGCGGCTGGGCCTGCTCAATCAGGCCAATGCTCACGGTGTCAATCAGCAGAATGCGGTTGGCGGTGCCGGCTTGCAGCGCAGCGGGTGTGTCGCTGGTGCGCACAATCTTGGTCTGGTTGAAGGTGAGGGCTAGACTGGCCGTGAGGCGGTTGCGCTCGCTAAACTCGGTTTTGTAGGTCGTCACCAGGTCGATGCCCTTGGTGCGGGTGTCGATGGCGTTGGTGAAGAAGCGAATTTCGCTGATGCCGTCGAAAGCCGGCGTCTGCAGCGCCTTAATGCTGCTTTTAATCAGGCGCTCACTGTCGATGATGCGGTCCATGATGTCAATCTGATACGCATCCACGGTGAAAAGCAGGTTGGCCCCCAGCTGGGCCGCCACGCCGGCGCTGTAGTTCCAGGAGGTTTCAGCCTTGGGGGCCGCCACGCCCAGCGGCACGAGGCGGGCATCGTCGTTGCGCAGCTGCTTGGTTTGCACAATGGCGCCGCTCTGCACCGTCGAGGTCGTCACGCTGTTGAACGTTTGTTGCAGCGATGGGGCGCGGAAGCCCCGGTTGATGGAGCCGCGCAGCGAAATGCCCTCCGTCACCTTAAAGCGCCCGGCAAACTTGCCACTCACGTTGCTGCCGAAATCGGAGTAGTTCTCGTAGCGCAGGGCCGTGGTCAGCAGCAGACGCTCGGTGAGGTCGCTTTCCAAATCCAGGTACACGCCCACGTTGGTGCGGGTGGCGTTGGTTTCGTCGTCGGGGGCAATGCCCGGCCGGCCGTTCGAGCCCGGCGACTTGTTCGCGCTCTTGGCCAACGGCCCCACAAAGTACGACTCGGCACTGCCGCGCTCCAGCTTGAACTGGTCGGCCCGAAACTGGCTGCCCAAGGCAATATTGAATGACTTCGTGCCGAACAGGCCCGTGTAGTTGCGGCTCACGTTCACCTCGCTGGTGCTCTGGCCAAAGGCGCTGCGACCCACGTAAAAATCCGTTGGCGAGTCGAGGCCCATCGAGGCGTTGGCCGTTTTGTTGGCGTACAGGTCGAGGTAGTTGTAGCCGTAGCCGGTGCTGAAATCGAGGTTCCAGCCGCCGGCCAGCTTGCGGCTCAGGCCCACCACGGCCGAGTAGTCGTCGGAGCGGCCGGGCAGTTCGGGCAAGTAGCCGTCGGGGTGCAGGGGGCTGTAGTTGGCCCCGCCGGGGGCCGCGTTGCGGAAAAAGCCATAGGCCAGAATGTTCTTGCGCGAGAACCCGCCGAAGCTGTACACCGACCATTTGCTGGCTCCCAGCGGCACGCCCAGGTTATAAAAGGCCTGGTAAATGTCGGCCTGGTTGCTGCCGTACACGCCCACCTTAAACGGCGAGCCCACCGGCCCATACACGCCGCGCTCGGCCCGCTTCTGGTTTTCGTTGAGGAGTTGGGCCGCCGTGGGAGCCGCGGGCAGCGTGCCCGGCGCGTTAAACGTGTTGTAGATGCCGCCCACGTAGTCGTCGGAGCGGTTGCTCTGGTTCTGGCGCTGGTACTGCAGGGTCAGGTTGAGGTAGCCGGGATTCTCCTTGCCCAGCTTCACCCCGTAGTTGGCTCCGGCCAGGTACTGCGCCCCGTCGCCTTCCTTCGTGATACCGTATTGCAGCTTGGCCGTGGCCACGCCCGTGCTCTTGTTCAGGCCCAGGTTGATGACGCCGGCAATGGCATCGGAGCCGTACTGGGCCGCCGCGCCGTCGCGCAGCACCTCAATCCGCTCGATGGCCAGCGACGGAATGGCGTTCAAATCCGTTACCACCGTGCCCGCGCCCACGGTCACGTTCAGGTTCAGGGCCGAAAACTGGTGGCGGCGCTTGCCATCCACGAGCACCAGCACCTGGTCGGGCGAGAGGCCGCGCAGGCTGGCCGGGTCGGCGTAGTTAGCCACCCCGTTCACCCCGGTTTTGGCCGAGTTGAAGGACGGGGAGTTGAACTGCACCTGCTGGCCCAGGTCGGTCTGGCCGGTCAGCTGCAATTCCTTAGCATTGAGCACATCCACGGGCATGGGCCGCTCGATATCAGTGCGGGGCAGGCCGCGCGAGCCCACCACCGTCACGTCGCCCAGGTCGGTGGCGCTGGCCGCCATCCGCACGTCAAAGGTGGTGCGCTCGCCCACGGCCAGCGTCTGGGTTTTGTAGCCCACCGCCGAAATCACCAGCGTGGCTCCCGGCTGCACGTTCAGCGTGAAGCGGCCGTCGTTGTCGGTGCCGGTGCCGTTGGACGTGCCTTGTTCCAGCACCGTCACGCCGGGCATGCCGGCCCCCGTTTCATCCAGAATGCGCCCTTTGATGGGGATGCCCGCCCGCATTCCGCTCGCCGCCGGGGCCAGCAAAATGCCGCTGCTCACCACCTCGTACTGAATGCCCAGCGGCAGCAGCAGCGACTGCAGCACCTGGCTTAGGGGCTGGTTGGCGGCGGCCACGCTCACGCGCCGGCCGGCCCCAATCAGCTGCTGGCTGTAGAGGAAGCGGATGTCCACCTGGCTCTCGATGCTGGCCAGTACCGCCTTCATGGGCTGGCCGGCCAGGCGCAGCGTCACGGGGCGGTTCAGCACGTCGCTGGCCCGGGTGTGGGCCACGGCTGGCGTGGCCGGAGCGGCCCCGGCAGGGCCGGCGGCCAACAGCGCGGCCACGAAGGCCACGGGAAGCGGCCGCGCGGCCACGCGGCAAAAGCGGAAAAAGTGCATCATAAAAAGAAGCGTGAATGGTGGGAGTTGGCGAGGAAAGCGGGGGTAGAATTCAGGGTCGGATAGGTGGGAGAACTTATTCGTTCTGGCAGCCGGAGCTGTGGAACACAATCGCCTCATCGGTGCGCTCGTAGGTAGCCCCGAGCACGCGGCTTAGGATGTCGAGCTTCTCGAACAGCGTTTCGGTGCCGAAATTGAGCGTGACGGTGCACCCCGCCAGGGCCGCCCCATCGTAGCGGATGGGCACGCCGTAGCCGGCCTCCAGGCTGCGGAGCACCTCGGCCACGGGTCGCGCTTCAAACCGCAGCGGCTGCGGGGCCAGCAGCATGGGCTGGGCCACCAGCACGGGCCGCAGGGCGGGCGCGGCGGGTTGGTAGGTTACCTCCTGGTTGGGGCGCAGCAC